>NZ_JBHTJA010000149.1:0-11757 GCF_042675525.1 Actinomadura sediminis | reverse complement strand
GCGGGCGGCCGCGCCGCCTCCGCCCGCGCCGACCTCGCGGCGGCCAGCGCCCGCACCGCCGCCCGCGCGCGCCTGCACGCCGCCGCGTCCGCCCCGCTGGACGTCGTCCCCGCGTGGATCCTGCCGCTGTGGCGGATCCCCGAGACCCTGCCGCCGCACCCCGACGCGTTCGACGCGGTCATCGTGGACGGCGAACACGGCGCGGGCGCCGAAGCCCTGTTCGTCCTGTGGCTCGCCCCCCGCACGATCCTCGTCGGCGAGGCCGCCCGCGAACTCCCGCCCCCCGACTCCCACCCGCCCCCCAGCGACGGACTCGGCGACCTCGCGGACGTCGTGACCCCGACGAGCCCCCTCTTCACGATCCTCACCGGCGACGCCCCACCCCCGGCAGAGGAACCCCCACCGACCGCCCGCACGGACTCGGAGTCCTCTGGCGGGACGGCCGCCCGGGAGGCCGCACCTTCACGTGAGGGCGACGCCCCCCGCGAGGACGCAGGGCCGCCGCCCGCACCGCCCGAACGTCCTGCGGCACCCGACGAGCCCCCTGCGGGGACGGCCCGGCGTGGGAGCGCTTCACGGCACGTGGACGCCGGATCGGACAGCCGGTTCGCGCCCGAGGAGGCGCCTTCGCGCCCTGGCCCGAGGCCCGAAGAGGGCGTCAGGCCGGGCGGGGAGGTCGAACCGAGCGGGGAGGTCGAACCGAGCGGCGAAGTCGGTTCGCGCGGGGAGTTCGGGCCGCGCCGCCAGGCCGGTCCGCGCGGGGAGGGCGCACCGCGCGAGGTCGGTCCGCGCGAGGTCGGTCCGCGCGAGGTCGGTCCGCGCGAGGCCGGTCCGCGTGGTGAGCTCGGTCCGCGTGGTGAGGCCGGGCCGGATGGTGAGGTCGGGCCGCATGGTGATGTCGGGCCGGGTGGGGAGTTCGGGCCGCGCCGCGTGGCCGGTCCGCGCAGTGAGGTGGGTCCGCGCGGAGAGTTTAGGTCCCGCCGCGAGGCTGGTCCGCGCCGCCAGGCCGGTCCGCGCGGGGAGACCGGGCCGGGTGGTGAGGGCAGGTTGCGCGGGGAGGTTGAATCCAGTGCGGGCCTCGGTGCGGAGGGTCGGCAGGGGGCGGGTGCCGGGGGGCGTGGGGCGCCTGAGGGGAGTGGGGGGCCTCGGGTTCGGCGGGGGCGGTCGATCGCGACGTACAAGCGGCCGGAGCTGCTCGAGATCATCCGGCATGTCGCGGGGCGGGAGCCGGACTTGAGCGACGACGAGCTCATCGAGCTGGTCGCGCGGTTGCTGGGGTGTCCGGAGGACGAGGCGTTGCTCGTCGGGGCGCGGCTGCGGTACGCGGTGGAAGCGTTCCGGGAGGAGTCGGTCTAGTGGAATGGAGCCTTCCGTTCGGATAGAGTGGAACGGAATACTTCATTCTGTGGAGGTCACGGCATGCCGCGCACCCTTGACCGGCGGGTCCTCAACCGGACGGCGCTGCATCGGCAGCTTCTCCTCGAGCGGTCCGGCATGCCGGCGGCGGAAGCGGTCGGACGGCTCGTGGCCGTGCAGGCGCAGGAGCCGAACGCCCCGTACATCGGGCTCTGGAACCGGCTCGCCCGGTTCCACCAGGACGACCTCACCGGCCTGCTGCACGAGCGCGCGGTCGTCCGGACCTCGCTGCTGCGGGGCACGCAGCACATGGCGACGACGCCGGACTTCCGCTGGCTGAAGCCGCTGCTGCAGCCGATCGCCCTGCGCGCGTGGCGGGCGGGGTTCGGGCGCGCCGCCGCGGGGTGGGACCTGGAGGAGCTGGCCGCGGAGGCGCGCGGGGCGCTCGCGGGGCGCACGCTCACCCGTCCGGAGCTGGCGCGGGCGCTCGCAGAGCGGTGGCCCGACCGGGACCCGGCCGCGCTCCGCTGGTCGCTGCAGGCCCTCGTACCCGTGGTGCACCCGCCGCCGAGCGGGACGTGGAACACCTTCGGTGCCACGCGGTTCGCGCTCCCCGAGGACTGGACGGGCGACACGCTGCGGGAACGGGGGACGGACGAGCTCGTCACGCGCTACCTCGCGGCGTTCGGCCCCGCGTCCGCGCGGGACTTCGCGGTCTGGTCGGGCCTCCGGCGCAAGGACGTCGACTTCGATCGGCTCCGGCCGGACCTGCGGGTGTACCGGGACGAGAACGGCGTCGAGCTGTTCGACGTCCCGGAGGGCGAGCTCGTCGAGGACGCCGCGGCGCCCGTCCGGTTCCTGCCGGAGTTCGACAACCTGGTGCTCGCGTACGCGGACCGCACGAGGATGATGACGGACGAGCGGCGGAAGGTCGTCTGCGTCGGTTCGGAGACGAAACCGACCCTGCTGGTCGACGGTCGCGTCCACGCGGTGTGGAGCTTGAAGAGCGACAAGAAGGCCGAGCGCGCGACCTTGACGATCGGGACGTTCGAGCCGCTGCCCGCAGGCCCGGCGGTCGAGGAGGAGGCGGCGCGGCTGCTCGCCTTCGCGGCTCCCGGGTTCGCGCACGAGATCCGTGTGGTGCCCGCGTGAAAGCGCCGGGAAGCGTGATTTCCGGGATTCCGTCCGGCGCGTCGTAGCCGGAATGTAGAAATGTCCGTGTGATCGGGTGGGATGAGGACGCGCTGGCGGTGCTGCGCGCGGCGGTGGCGCGGGGCGACGGCGCCGCGGGCGCCGCGGTGCTCGCCGGGCGCCCGCTCGCGCCCGTCCTGCAGTACGCGGGGGACGCGCTGGTCGCGGCGCTCGCGCAGGACGTGCCCGGTGCGGACGAGCGGGCCCGTGCGTGCCTCGCCGAGCTGGGGGCGCGCGGCGGGCCCGGGGACGCCGAGCTGGCCGCCGCGCTCGCGGCCGCGCTCGACGGCGAGCCCCCGTCTCTCGAACCGCTCCCGGTCGATCTCGGGGCCGTCGCGGCGGCGCTCGACGCCGATGCCGCAGACGGGCCCTGGCTGCTCGACCTCGAACGCGGCGACGTCCTGCCCGCGGGCGAGGCCGTCCCCGGCGCGGAGTGCGGCGGCGACGGGGGCCGCTGGGCGCCCGTCCCGCCGGTGGGGGCGCCGGGGAACGAGGACGCGCGGCGCGGCGCCGCCCGCCGGTGGCTCGCCGAGCAGGGGCGCCGGCCGGTGCCGCGCACGCTCTAGGGCGTCACACCGGCGGGTCGGTGCGGAGCAGGCTGTAGGTCACGCCGTCGCGCCAGGCGCCCTCGCGGAAGACGCAGCCGCGCATGACGCCCTCGCGGGTGAAACCGGCCTTCTCGAGCGCCTTCTGCTCGGCGATGTTGGCGGTCTCGGTGTCGGCGTCGATCCGGTGGACCGGGGTGTGCGCGAACAGGTAGCGCGCGAGGAGCCGGTGCGCCTCGGTGCCGTGGCCCTTGCCGCGCGCCTCCGGCAGCAGGGCGATCCCCATGTTCCAGCAGTGCGACGTCGGCGAGGTCGTCTTGCGGCGCCACGACACGAACCCGAGCCGGTCGGTGCCGCGGACCACCATCAGGCTGCCGCCGTCGGGGCCGATCAGCCGGTTCTCCTCCCAGCCGCGCCGGTACCGGCCCGGTTCGAACCAGCCGAACCAGGCGTGCTCGCCGACCGTGTCCGGGTCCTGGGTGACGGCCTCCAGGATCGGCAGGTCCTCCTCTTCCACGGGCCGCAGCGCCAAACGATCACTCATGTCCGCATCATGCACCTTCGCGCCGGGGTTCACGAGCCCGGACGGACGAGCGGGAACGGGATCGTCTCGCGGATCGTGCGGCCGGTGAGGGTGATCAGCAGCCGGTCGATGCCCATGCCCATGCCGCCGGCCGGGGGCATCGCGTACTCGAGGGCCCGCAGGAAGTCCTCGTCCAGCTCCATCGCCTCGGGGTCGCCGCCGGCGGCCTGGAGGGACTGCTCGGTGAGCCGCCGCCGCTGCAGGATCGGGTCGATCAGCTCCGAGTAGGCGGTGCCGAGTTCGAGGCCGAACACGATGAGGTCCCACTTCTCCGCCAGCCGCGGGTCGTCGCGGTGCGGGCGGGTGAGCGGGGACGTCTCGGCGGGGTAGTCGCGGACGAACGTGGGCGCCCCGAGCCGTTCCTCGACCAGCGCCTCGAACAGTTCCTGGACGATCTTGCCCTGCCCCCACTCGGGGTCGAAGCTCAGCCCGTGCCGTTCGGCGTACCCGAGGACGGTCTCGCGCGGCGTGTCGGGGGTGACCTCCTCGCCGAGGGCCTCGGAGACGGATCCGTAGACGGTGATCTCCCGCCAGGGTTCGGCGAGGTCGTGCTCGACGCCGTCGCGGACGACGATCGTGGTGCCGAGCGCGGCGGTGGCGGCGTCCACGACGAGGGAGCGGGTGAGCTCGGCCATCGTGTCGTAGTCGCCGTAGGGCTCGTACGCCTCCAGCATCGTGAACTCGGGGTTGTGCCGGTTCGACACGCCCTCGTTGCGGAAGTTGCGGTTCAGTTCGTACACGCGGCCGACGCCGCCGACGAGCAGGCGCTTGAGGTACAGCTCGGGCGCGATCCGCAGGTAGAGCTGCATGTTGTAGGCGTTGATGCGGGTGGTGAAGGGGCGGGCGGTGGCGCCGCCGTGCACCGGCTGGAGCATCGGCGTCTCGACCTCCAGGTAGCCGCGGTCGCGCAGGCCGTCGCGGACGGCCGCGATCGCGTCGCCGCGCATCCGCAGCATCTTCCTGGCCTCGTCGTTGACGATGAAGTCGACGTACCGCTGCCGGACGCGCGCCTCCGGGTCGGACAGGCCGGAGCGCTTGTTCGGCAGGGGGCGCAGGCACTTGGCGGTCAGCGTCCAGCCGGCGGCCAGCACCGACAGTTCGCCGCGCCGGGACGTGACGACCTCGCCGCGCACCCCGACCTGGTCGCCGAGGTCGATGAGCGATTTCCAGCGGCCGAGCGAGCCGGCGCCGAGCGCGTCCTCGGTCAGCATGACCTGCAGGTCGCCGGTCTCGTCCCGCAGCGTGACGAAGATGAGCCGGCCGTGCTCGCGGGCCAGCACGACACGCCCGGCGATCGCGACGTCCGCGCCGGTGCGCTCGTCCGGGGGGAGGTCCGGGAAGCGGGCGCGGACGTCGGCGACGACGTCGGTGCGGTCGAAGCCCAGCGCGTACGGGTCCATGCCCGCCTCGCGGATCTGGTCGAGCTTGGCGTGCCGGACCCGTTCCTGTTCCGACAGGCGCCGCTGCGGCGCGCGCGCGGCCTCGGCCTCCTCCTCGATCTTGCGGACGGCCTCGACGAGGTCGAGGGTCGGCACCATCGCCGCCGCACGGTCGAGCTTGGGCCGGTTCAGGCTCGGCAGGAAGCCCTCGGCGCGCGCGTACGCGAGCCCGAGGCGGATCAGGTCGCGGCTCTGCAGGTAGCAGATGAACCGGGGACGCCAGTGCGGCATGTACTTGGCGTTCGACAGGTACAGCGATTCGAGCTGCCAGAACCGGGACGCCACCGACAGCAGCCGGTAGTAGCCGCGCGCGACCGGGCCCGCGCCGATCTGCGAGCCGCGCTCGAACGCCGACCGGAGCATCGCGAAGTTCAGCGAGAGCTGCTGCGCGCCGACCAGCGCGGCCTTCTCCGCGAGCTTGGCGACCATGAACTCGTTGAGGCCGTTCTCGGCGGCCCGGTCGCGGCGCATCAGGTCGAGCGACAGGCCGGTGCGGCCCCACGGGACGAAGCTGAGCAGGCCGCGCAGCCTCCCGTCCGCGTCGAACGCCTCCACCATCACGCAGCGTCCGTCGGTGGGGTCGCCGAGCCGGCCGAGCGCCATCGAGAACCCGCGCTCGGTCTCCTCGCCGCGCCAGTCGTCGGCGCGGCGGGCGAGCCGGGCCATCTCCCAGCCGGGGATCTGCGCGTGCCGCCGGATCCGGACCGTGTACCCGGCCCGCTCGACCCGCCGCACCGCCTGCCGGACCTGCCGCATCTCGCGTCCGTCCAGGCTGAAGTCGGTGAGGTCGATGATCGCCTCGTCGCCGAGTTCGAGGGCGTCGAAGCCGTGCCGCCGGTAGATGTGCGCGGCGCGCTCGCCGACGCTGACCGCGCCGGGGATCCAGGCGTGCGCGCGGCACTCCTCCAGCCACGCGTCGATCGCCTGGTCCCACGACTCGGGGTCGCCGAGCGGGTCGCCGCTGGCGAGGGAGACCGAGCCCTCCACCCGGTAGGCGATGGCCGCCTTGCCGTTCGGTGCGACGATGACGTCCTTGTCGCGGCGCAGGGCGAAGTAGCCGAGGGAGTCCTGCTCGCCGTACTCGGCGAGCAGCGCGCGCGCCGACAGCTCTTCCTGGGGGCTGAGGACGGGGTCGCGGCGTCCCGGCTTGAACAGCGCCCAGAACGTCGCGAGCATGAGGCCGGTGCCGAGCACCCACAGGATGACGTCGACCCAGAACGCGACCGAGATGTCGATCGGGCCGCCGGTGACCCGGGGGCCGAGGACGGTCTGCGAGATGGCGTAGACGGGGTGCGTCCAGAACCCGCCGTCGTCGTCGCGGTCGGTCGCGGTGACCAGGCAGGTGCCGATCCCGCAGGTCACGACCAGGAGGGTGGCGAAGACGAGCGCGGCGAGCCGCCGGTTGGCACGGTCCGGCAGTGTGGTGAACTCGCCGCGCGCCGCGACCAGCAGGGCGATCGCCGCGAGGTACAGGACGGCCGCGACGGCCACGCCCGGCGGGACGTCCAGGCCGGGGTCGAACAGCTTCGCCAGGAACGCGGTGACGTGCAGGGCCGCGGGCAGGCACAGCACCAGCAGCAGGATCCGCCAGGCCGCCTTCTTGCGCCGCCGCACGCCCATCGACAGCAGGATCCAGAGGAGGCCGATGGGCACGCTGGGGAACCAGCCGAGATAGCCGATCCAGCGCAAGGCCCAGATGTCGGCCAGCTCGAGGATGAGACCATAGGAGATCCAGGCGAGCAGTGACAGGATCCCGGAGAGTCGGGTGTACCAGAAGAAGATCGTCGGCGCGGCCTGCACGAGGCGGCGCCACTCCCCGGACGGCCAGCTCCCGGCCGTCCGGGGCCCGGCGGCTCCCGGGGTCCCGTCCTGGGCGGGCGCGTCCGGGCGCGCGCCGGCGCGTTCGCCCGGCGGCTCGGCCGGGAGTTCTTCCTGCTCCGGTCTCGTCCGCGGTGACACCTCAGTCACCCTCCCCGGTCCTGCTCATCCGTGGGCGAACCCGGGCGCCGCCTCGGGCGTCGTACGGGTGGGGGGATGTGGCTTGCAAGCTTGGTCCAAGATTGTCAGCAAAAGTGGATATGGTCGCGGATATGCCAAATGAGCCCAACGGCGAGCGGTTGCTCGCCCGCCGCTACCGACTGGTGACCCAGGTCGGCCGAGGCGGCATGGGGACGGTCTGGCAGGCACACGATGAGGTCCTCGGTCGTGATGTCGCGGTGAAGGAGGTCATCCTCCCGCATGGTCTCACCGATGAGGAACGCGCCGTCCACCACAAGCGCACGTTCCGTGAGGCTCGCACCGCCGCGCGCCTCGGCCACCCCGGCGTCGTCACCGTCTACGACGTCGTCGAGGAGGACGGGCGCCCCTGGATCATCATGGAGCTCATCCGGTCGCGCTCCCTCGACCAGGTGATCAAGCAGGACGGGCCGCTCGACCCGCTGCGCGCCGCCGAGATCGGCCGGCAGATGCTCGCCGCCCTGCACGCCGCGCACCAGGCCGGCGTCCTGCACCGCGACGTCAAGCCGAGCAACGTGCTCATCACCGGCACCGGACGGACCGGCGAACGGGCCGTCCTCACCGACTTCGGCATCGCCATCGCCGCCGGTGACGCCACCCTCACGCAGACCGGCCTGGTCATGGGCTCGCCCGCCTACATCGCCCCCGAGCGCGCGCGGGGCCGCAAGGCCGGGCCCGCGTCCGACCTGTGGTCGCTGGGCGTCGCCCTCTACGCGATGGTGCACGGCAGGTCGCCGTTCGAGCGCAGCGAGCCGATGGCCGCGCTCGTCGCCGTCATCTCCGAGGAGCCCGACCCGCCGGAGAAGGGCGGCCCGCTCGTCCCGATCATCGAGGGCCTGCTGCGCAAGAACCCCGACCAGCGGATGGACGCGATCGAGGCCGGGGCGCTGCTGGACGAGCTCGTCCGCCAGGAGACCATCGACACCCAGCACACCATGGCCGTCGAGTCGGCGGCCGCGGGCGCCGCCGAACCCGCCTCCCCCGACGCCACCCGCATCGCCCCGCCGCTCCCGCCGTCCGGACCGGACGGCGCCCCCGGCGGGCCGAACGACACCGCCCGCGACCCGTGGCGCGCCGAGCCCGCCGCGCAGGGCACCGCGCAGGGCGTCGGCGGCGCCCCGACGAGACTGGCCGGCATACCCGGCCTCCCGCGCCTGCCCGGCAACCAGGCGCCCGGCGGGCCGGGCGGGCCGGGTCCCGGCAGCCGCAACCTGGTCGTCGTCGCCGTCATCGTGCTGATCGTCGTCCTGGTCATCACCGGGATCGCCCTCGCGTCCGGCGACGACGAGAAGCCCGCCCGCAACGAGAGCGCGAACACCGGCGCGAACGCCTCGGCCGGGACGTCCGCGCCCGCGACCACCGAACCCTCCCCGACCGAACCGACGCAGGAGGAGACCCCGAGCACGTCCGTCCCGGCCGGGTTCCGCCTGTACGAGGACGGCACCGGCTACAAGGTCGCGATCCCCGACGACTGGAGCGGCCCCGAATCGAAGAAGTCCAGCGACTTCTTCTACTCGCCCGACCGCAAGGCGTACATCCAGATCGACCAGACCGACGATCCCGGCGACAGCGCCATCGACGACTGGCGGCGGCAGGAGCGGGGCGGCCTCGGCTGGCCCGGCTACGACCAGATCAAGATCGCCCCGACCGGCGACCAGCCGCCCGTCCCCGACACCGGCGACGGCGACGACTCCGCCGACTGGGAGTTCACCTACGACGGCAAGGGCGGCACCCGCATGCACGTCCTCAACCGCGGGTTCGTCGCGAACGACCACGGCTACGCCATCCTCCTGAGCGCCCCGCACGACGGCTGGGACGGCCTGTTCGACGAGCTGCAGCCGGTGTACCGGTCGTTCACCCCGGCGGAGGACTGATACGTGGCGGGACGCTTGCTGGCCGGGCGGTACCGGCTGCTCTCGGTCGTCGGGCGCGGCGGCATGGGCACCGTCTGGCGGGCCGTCGACGAGACCCTCGACCGGGAGGTCGCCGTCAAGGAGGTCGTCCTGCCGCACGGCCTCGCCGACGACGAGCGCGAGAACCGGCACCGCCGGACGCTGCGGGAGGCGCGGGCGTCCGCGCGGCTCGGCCACCCCGGCGTCGTCACCGTCCACGACGTCGTCGACGAGGACGGCCGGCCGTGGATCGTCATGGAACTCGTCCGGGGACGGTCCCTGCAGGACATCATCGACGCGGACGGGCCGCTCGACCCCGGCCGCGCCGCCGCGATCGGCCGGCAGGTGGTCGGCGCGCTGCGCGCCGCGCACGCCATCGGGATCCTGCACCGCGACGTCAAGCCCGCGAACGTCCTCGTCACCGCCGACGACCGGGCCGTCCTCACCGACTTCGGCATCGCGCAGGTCGCCGGGGACGCCACCCTCACCGGCACCGGCATGGTCATGGGGTCGCCCGCCTACATGTCGCCCGAGCGCGTCAAGGGCGACGCCGCCCTGCCCGCCTCCGACCTGTGGGCGCTCGGCGCCACCCTCTACGCCGCGTGCGAGGGAAAGGCCCCGCACCACCGCAGCGACGCCATGGCCGTCCTCGCGGCCGTGATGACGCAGGACGCGCCGCCGCCGCGCAACGCGGGCCCGCTCGCGCCCGTCCTCGTCGGGCTCCTCGAACGCGACCCGGCCGTCCGGACGAACGCGCAGCAGGCCGAGGAGGCGCTCGCCGCGATCGCGGACGGGCGCGCCGCGTCCCTCGCCGCGGCCGCCGCCGGCGGGACGGCGCTCGACGGGACGGCGCTCGATGGGACGGCCGTGGACCGGACCACCGTGGACCGGACGGCGGCCGGGCACGCCGCCGGCGGGACGGCCGCGGACGCGGGGGCGCCGATCCCCGGGCCCATCCCCGTCCCGGACCCGCCCGGCCGCACCGGAACGATCCGGCTCCCCGCCGACCCGGACGCGCGCCCCCATCCGCACGTCGCGGGGACGGCGCGGCAGCAGGCCGGGAACGGCACCGGCGGCGGCCAGGCCGGGAACGGCCGCGGCGGGCGGGCCCGCACACCGCTGATCTTCGCGGCCGCCCTCGCCGCGGCGGCCGTCGCCGCCGCGGGCGCGTTCTTCCTGTGGCCGGCACGTCCGGCGCCGGGGCCGAAACCGGCCAGGCACGATCGCAGGCGCCGCATCCGGACGGCGCGTCCGGCGCCTCCGGCGCGCCGCAGGCGCCCGGGGCCGGACAGCCGGACGGGCCGTCGAGCGGGCCGTCGGGCGGGCCGTCGTCGCAGGTCACCGGTCCCGCGAACACGCCCGCCCCGCCCGTCCTCCCGCCGAACTTCAAGCGCGCCGAGGGCCCCGGCTACACGATCGGCGTCCCGCGGACCTGGGTACGCAAGCAGCACAGCCGCGGCGTCGTGTGGACCGACCCCGCGTCCGGCGGATACGTCCAGGTGGACCCCACGCCCTGGCACGGCGACCCCTACCGGCACTGGGAGGTCTGGGAGCAGCAGGCCCAGGCCGACGGCAACCTGCGCGCCTACGAGCGGGTTTCCCTCGTCCGCAGCCGGGTCGCCGGGTACCCCGCCGCCGACATCGAGTTCACCTGGATCCGCGCCGGGGAGACGACCCGGGCCCGCGACCGCGGAGTCGTCGTCGACGGCCGGTCGTATGCGATCGTTGTCGCGCTTCCGGCCACCCGGTGGAACGAGAACACGACTCTCGTGAACAATGTCCTCGACACGTTCCGTCCCACGGGGGTGGGGTGAACGACGGGGGGACCTTGACGACATGGCACAGGGACGGCTGCTCGGCAACCGCTACCGGCTCGACTCGGTGGTCGGGCGCGGCGGCATGGGCACCGTCTGGCGCGCCCACGACACCATGCTCGACCGCGAGGTGGCGGTCAAGGAGGTCGAGCTCCCGCCGGGCCTGACCGAGTCCGAGCACGCCGTCCTGTACGAGCGGACGCTGCGCGAGGCGCGGGCGTCCGCGCGGCTCAACCATCCCGGCGTCGTCACCGTCCACGACGTCGTGGAGGAGGCCGGGCGCCCCTGGATCGTGATGGAGCTCGTCACCGCGCCCTCCCTGCAGGACATGCTGGAACGCGGCCCGGTCGGCCACCGCCGCATCGCCGAGATCGGCCTGCAGATGCTCGGGGCGCTGCGGCACGCCCACGAGAAGGGCATCCTGCACCGCGACGTGAAACCCAGCAACGTGCTGATCACCGCCGCCGGACGCGTCGTCCTCACCGACTTCGGCATCGCGCAGATGGAGGGCGACTCGACCCTCACGCAGACCGGCCTCGTCATGGGGTCGCCCGCCTACATCCCGCCCGAGCGGGCGGCGGGGGAGCGGGCCGTGCCCGCCTCCGACCTGTGGGGGCTCGGCGCCACGATCTACGCCGCCGTCGAGGGCCGCTCCCCCTACGAGCGGCCGGACGCGATGGCGTCCCTCCAGGCCGCGCTGGCCGAGCCCGTCCCGCCCGCGCGCAACGCCGGACCGCTCGCGCGCGTCCTGGAGGGGCTGCTGGCGCGCGAACCCCGCGCCCGGATGACCGCCGCGCAGGCGCAACCGCTGCTGACCCAGGTCGCGACGATGCCGGAGCCCCGGCCGCCCGCCCCGCGCCCCGCGCCCCGCCCGTCGCCGTCGCCGCGTCCCGTGCCGCCGCGGCCGTCGCAGGGCGGGCC
>NZ_JBHTJA010000148.1:0-11988 GCF_042675525.1 Actinomadura sediminis | reverse complement strand
ATGGCCGCCGCCCTGCTCGGCAGCATCCTGCCCGCGCTGCGCGACAGCGGCGACGCCGGGAGCGTCGCGAGCGGGGTCCGGCGGCTGCTGGCGGGCGGGACGGGCGCCGAGCGGCAGCGCGCCGCGCACCGCAGGCGCGACCTGTTGACGGACGTCGTGGACGCCGCGCTGCTGCCGGAGCCGGAGGCCCCGCCACCGCGGGTTCGGCCGGCAACGTAGCTGAATTGATGCACTATCTCCCGTTTTCGCACGTCGCCGCGGGGTAACCGTTACGTGAACGGCGTTCACCGGGACTGGGGGCGATAGCATCGACGGGGTCCATACCGCACCGCCGCCGGAGTGCGCGTACGCTCGGGCCGATGCACGAGATGGGGGAACCGAGCGGGGCGGCGACGCGATGAGCCCCGCGGACACGAGTTTCACGGACACGGCGACGACGGGCTCCGCCGCGGACGGCGACCCGTTCGTCCATCCCGCCCTGTTCTACGGGACCGACGAGGAGTACCTCGCGGGGACCGTCCCGTTCGTCCGGGACGGCGTCGAGGCGGGCGAGCCGGTGGCCGTGGCGGTGCCCGGCGCGCGGCTCGCGACGCTGCGGGACGCTCTCGGCGGCGACGAGCCGGACGCCGCGGTGGCGTCCGTCACCTGGCTCGACATGACAGAGGCGGGACGCAACCCGGGCCGCATCATCCCCGGCGTGCTGCGCGACTTCGCCGACCGTCACCGGGGCGGACGGGTGCGGATCATCGGGGAACCGATCTGGCCGGGCCGGTCGGAGACCGAGTATCCGGCCTGCGCCCAGCACGAAGCGCTGATCAACCTGGCGTTCGCCGGGCGGAGCGTGTCGATCCTGTGCCCGTACGACACGGCCGGGCTGGACGACCGCGCGCTCGCCGACGCCCGCGCCACGCACCCGGTGCTCATCGACGCCGACGGCGAGCGCGCGAGCCGCGACTACGCGCCGGAGCGGATCGTCCGCGACTACAACCGGCCGCTGCCGCCGCCCGCCCAGGCGTACCGGATCGACTTCGACCTCGACGCGCTGCCGCGGGTCCGGGAGTTCGCGTGGACGTGGGCGGCGCGGCTCGGCCTCGGCCCGGGAGCGGCGGGCGACCTGGAGCTGGCCGTCAACGAGCTGGCCGCGAACTCCTGCCTGCACGGCGGCGGCGCGGGCACCGCGCGGATCTGGTCCGAGGACGGCCTGGTCGTCTGCGAGGTGCGGGACGCCGGGACGATCACCGATCCGCTGGCCGGGCGGATCCCGGTCGAGATGAGCCCGCACGGGGGCCGCGGGATCCTGCTCGTCAACCACCTCGCCGACCTGGTGCGGATGCACACCGGCCCGGACGGCACGGCGATCCGCGTCTACATGCGCCCCTGACCGTGCCGGGCGGCGCCGGGGACCGTCAGGGTGCGAGCACCCGGCCGATCCCTGCGAGCGACTCGGCGAGCAGGTCCGCGAGCCCCTCGACGGCGGCGTACTCGGCCAGCGTCGCGGCGATGAACAGCGCCAGCACCCGCGCCGCCCGTTCCCGGTCCGGCGGGACGTTCCCGTAGGCGTCCAGGAACGCGGCACGGTCGTCGCCCGCGAACGCGGCATAGGCCAGCGACAGGTCCACCGACGGGTCGGCGAGGCACACGTCGCCCCAGTCGATCACCCCCGCGGCCTCGCCCGCGGGTCCGAGCAGGACGTGCCGGGAGTGCAGGTCGCCGTGCACGATCACGGGTTCCCCGGCGGGCGGGGCGGCGTCGCGGGCGGCGTCCAGGAATCGGCGGACGCGGGGGTCCGGCCTCCGCAGGCCGAGCGCGGCGAGCCGGTCCAGGCGGTCTGCGGCCATGGGGGCGCGGTGGGCGGGATCGCCCCGCCGGACGGGGTCCACGGGCAGCCGGGCGCCCGCGGCCGGGACGAGCGCGGGGTCGTGCAGCGCCCGCAGGAAACCGCCGAGGGCGGCGGCGGTCGGCGCGCGCCGTCCGTCCGGCGGCCGTACCTCGGCGAGCTCCCGCCCGGGGAGGAGCCGCGCGCCGAAGAACGGCCACGGGAACCCGCCGCCGGGCTCCCCCACGTAGCGCGGCACGGGGATCGGCAGCGGCAGGCGCGGCGCCAGCGCGGCGAGCGTCGCGATCTCGCGCTCGACGCCCGGCACGGCGATCTCGCGGCGGGGGAACCGGAACGCCCACTCGCCGCCGACGCGGAACACCGTGTTGTCCCACCCGGTCGCGAGCGGTTCGACCGGCGCGCCGCGCAGCTCCGGGAACCGCTCCCCCACGAGCGCCGCGGCCGCGCCGGCCGTCATCTCGTGTTCCGCCGCCCACTCCATGGGCACGACGTTAGCGCGCGGCCTCCGCGGCGGCCCGCCGCTCCGTTCCCGGCGGGGCCTCCGGCACGACGTCCTGCGGCGGCGGGGGCTCGCGGCGGCCGGTGAGCCAGACGGCGGCGACGACCAGGGCGCAGCCGGCGAGCTGGGCGGGCGCGGGCCGCTCGGCCAGCACCAGGGCACCGAGCAGGACGGCGAGCACCGGCTGGAGCAGCAGCAGCGTCCCGCCGACCTCGGCGCGCAGCCGCGGCAGCCCGGCGCCGATCAGCAGCCAGCCGCACACCTGGCCGGTCACCGCCAGCGCGGCCAGCCAGCCGAACGCGGCCCAGCCCGGCGTGAGGTCGACGCCGTGCCACGGGACGCCGACCGCGACGGACGCGGCGCCCGCGCCGAGGGTCGCCAGCAGCACGGGCCGCGCCCGGTGGGGCCCGCGCCGTCCCGCGACGCGCGACAGGAACAGATAGCCGGCGTAGGCGGCGCCGGCGCCGACGCCGTAGAGCGCGCCGCGCACCGGGTCGGCGGCGTGCGGTCCCTGGTCGGCGAGGCCCGCCGCGAGCGCGACACCCGCCAGCATGACCGGCACCGCCACCGCGAACGCCCGCGACGGGCGTTCGCGGAACACGGCCAGCGCGAGCAGCGGCACCACGACGACCTGCACGTTGACCAGGACGGTCGCGATCCCCGCGCCCACGTCCTCGATGGCCGCGCCCCACAGCACCAGGTCCACGCCGAGGAGCAGTCCCGCAACGACGTCGAGGCCGCCGCCGCGCGCGGGCCCGGCGCGGCGCCGTTCCCACCGGACGAGCGGCAGCAGCAGCGGCACCGCGAGCGCGCAGCGGAAGAACGCCGCCGTGCCGGAGGAGACGCCGGACAGCCCGACGAAGATCGCGGACGCGGAGATGAACGCGGCCCCCGCGATCACCAGGAGCCGTGGATCGATCCTTCGCACCCGCTCCACGCTGCCGCAGCGGAACACTTAGCACAAGCGACGCTTTTTAAGCGTGAATCGGTAGCCTTCCTACCGTGACGATGAACGTCGAACGGCTGCGCGCCCTGCACGCGGTGTCGGTGCACGGCACGATCGCGGCCGCCGCCGAGTCCCTGCACGTGACGCCGTCCGGGGTGTCGCAGCAGCTCGCGAAGCTCGAACGGGAGACCGGGCACCGGCTGCTCGAGCCGCACGGCCGCGGCGTGCGCCTCACCGGCGCCGGGCACGTCCTCGCCGGGCATGCGGCGCGGGTGCTGACCCAGCTGGCCGCCGCCCGCGCCGAGCTGGACGGGCTGCGCGAGGACGCGGTGGGGCCCGTGCGGCTCGGTTCGTTCGTCACCGCGGCCCGCGCGGTGCTGCCGCCCGCCCTCAGGGCGCTGCAGGAGCGCCACCCGCGCCTGTCCCCCACCCTGCAGGAGGGGGAGGCGGAGACCGTCCTGCCGGCCCTGGTCCGCGGTGACATCGACGTCGCGGTGGTGGAGAGCTGGGACACGCTGCCGACCCCGGTCCCCGCCACGGTGTCGCGCCTGCTCCTGGCGTCGGACGTCATCGACCTCGCGCTCCCCGCCGGTCATCCGCTGGCCCGGCGGCGGTCGGTCGATCTGGCCGAACTGCGCGGGATGCGGTGGGCGGCGTGGACGGCGGGCGGCACCTGCGAGCAGCAGCTGCTGCAGACGCTGCGCGAGCACGGCGCCGACCCGGTGATCGCCTGCAACGTCGCCGACTACCCCACGCAGCTCGCGTTCGTGGACGCCGATCTGGCCGCCGCGCTGATCCCCCGGCTCGGCCGCGACCCGATCCCCGACTGGGTGCGGATGCTCGCCACCCGCCCGGTCGTCCGCCGCAAGATCTACGCCGCCTGGCGGACGGAGGCCGACCGGCCGGCGGTGCGGGCGTGCGTCGAGGCGCTGCGCGCGGTCGCGGAGCGCCTCGCCGACGAGCCCGCCTGACACGCCGCGCCGCTCAGGGACGGCGGCGCGGCCGGGGCACCCGGCCGCGCGGCTTGAAGATCGACAGGCCGGTGGCCGCCAGCAGCATGACGAGCTGGGCGGCGACCACCGCGACCTCCCGCCACCTGCGCGCCGCGGCCGGGAGGGTCCCGTCGGCCGCCGCCTCCGCCATCGCCTCGGGCTGCCCGAGCAGCGCCCCGAACAGGATCGTGGTAATCAGCAGCAGCAGTTTCCCGAACACCCACCAGTGCCGCAGCACCCCCCACTTGCTGCCGAGCCCGAGCACGATCCCGCTGATCAGCGCGAGGAAGCTCAGCGGGATCCCGCCGCCGTACACCAGCACGGGCATCAGCCGGTACGCGGGCCCGACCAGCGCGGCGTCGTCGGTCAGCGTGGCGGTGAGGTTGAGCATGACGAGCGCCCACACCTCGCCGGCCAGTGCCACGGACGCCAGGACGTGCACCAGCAGCAGTGTCTTGCGGACGTTCGGACGCGGCCGCCACGCCCGTCCCGCGGTACTCCCTCTCGGGGCGGCTTCCTGAACCGGCATCTCGCGACTCCTCCCTCTCGGAACGACCCTGCGATCGTGCGAGGTCGTTCCGGGGGCCGTCGTCCGGTCTGCGGATGCACCGGGACTCCGCCGACGGGAGCAGGGCACCGGGAAACGCCTGCGCCCCGCGAGGTACCAGCGGGGATGCCGAGAATTGACCGCGACCACGGGTGCGTGTGGGAAATGCCGGGAATGAAGGCTGCGCCCGGACTCACCCAGATCATTGTGGGGAACGATGCGTTTTCTTGCTCGCGCGCACCAGATGCCCGCCCGCCTGGTCGTGGGCGCGTTCATCTTGAACTCGGGACTGTCGAAGCTGAAGGGCGACCCGGGTACGGCGGACTACATCCACGGGACGGCGAAGACGGCGTACCCGTTCCTGGAGTCACAGGATCCGCAGAAGTTCACCCGGATGCTCGGGACGGCCGAG
Organism: Actinomadura sediminis; assembly: GCF_042675525.1. NCBI lineage: Bacteria > Bacillati > Actinomycetota > Actinomycetes > Streptosporangiales > Thermomonosporaceae > Actinomadura > Actinomadura sediminis. Next base: position 6,755 of record NZ_JBHTJA010000148.1, on the reverse strand, counting down.
GTGGCGCTCGGCGGCGCGCTGCTGGCGCCGTTCGTGCCGACCGTGTTCGCGGGCGCCGCGCTCACCGCGTTCGCGGGCGGGCTGACGGGCCTGTACCTGCGGTTGCCCGGGATGCGGGAGGAGGGAGGCATCCGGCCCACCCAGGACGGCATCCCCCTGGCCAAGGACACGTGGCTGGCCGGGATCGGCGCGACGCTCGTCCTCGAGGAGCTGAGCCGGACCGGCGAGAACCGCTGCGGGCGCCGCCGCCGCTGAGCGCGGCCCGCCCGCGGCCGCACCGGGAGCATGGCGAGATATGCCGTACAAGGGCGCGGATCGACGGCGGATTCCGCCAAGTCTCCACTTCGCGCGTCAACTCGCTGTCATGACCGGATGCGGCCAAGTCGCCGGAACGCTCCGGTCCGCGTCCGGAGGGCGCCCCGGCGGCCCGTTCCCGCCTTTTCCTGCGGTGGCGCACCCGCGGCGCGCCGCGCGTCGGCGACCGCCCGAAACGCGCGTGGCCCGATGCGGTCACGCGCCGCTCGCGTTTCGGCCCGTCCGGACGCCGGGCTCCGCCCGATCCGCGTCCCGCGCTCTACCGTCGATGGCAGCCACCGCACTTGCTCCCCAGAGGAAGGCGACAGGTGATGCCAGGGACGGCCACGACAGGACGGGTCCCGGGCCGGGGCCCCGCGGGCGAACCGGCACCGGACGACGGGCCGCGGCCCGTCCCCGACCTGCACCGCCCGGGCCTCGCCCGGGTCCAGGACCGCCTGCTCGGCGGCAAGGACAACTACGCCGCCGACCGCGACCTCGCCGACCGGCTGCTGGACGCGCTGCCGGGCGCCGCCGCGGCGGCCCGGGAGGGCCGCGCGTTCGTCGCCCGCGCCGTCCGGACGCTCGCCGCGCGCGGCGTCCGGCAGTTCCTCGACCTCGGCTGCGGCCTGCCCACCGGCGACGACCTGCACCGGCTGGCGGCCCGGCACGTCCGCGGCCCCCGCGTCGTGTACGTCGACGACGACCCGCTGGTCATCGCGCACGCCCGGGCCCGGCTCGCCGCCGACGGCGTCGCGGCGCTGCGGGCGGACCTGCGCGACCCGGCGGCGATCCCGGCGAGCGCGGAGGTGCGGCGGCTGATCGACCCCGCCGAGCCGGTCGCGCTGGTGTTCTCGTCCGTCCTGCACTTCCTGCCCGACCCGCACGGGCCCGTCGCCGCGCTCGCCGCCACGGCCGCGCCGGGCAGCGCGCTCGTCGTCGCGCACGCCACCGGCGACTTCGCGCCCGCCGCGATGGCCGAGGCGGCGCGGCTGTACCGGGACGCGGGCGTGCCGCTGCATCCGCGCGGCGCCGCGGACGTCGAACAGCTGCTCGGGCCGTTCACGCCGCTGGCGCCCGGCGTGGCCCCCGCCGCGGCGTGGCGTCCCGACCGGCCGTCCGTCCCGGCGGGTCCGCCCCTGCTGTACGCGGCGGTGGGGATCCTGCCCGGCTGACCGGCGTCCGGAGCGGGCGTCCGGAACGGGGGGCGCCCCGGCGCGAACCCGGACACGAAGGGGACGGCGACACGCCGGACGGCGTCGACCTGGCGTTCAGCGAACGTTCAGGGGGCGCTGGGCGGAGCATCGGAAGACGGCCCCTAGGGTGGCCGAGATGCCGGCGAACACTCTGACCCCACCGGACACCCGGATCGACGCGCCCGCGGCGAGCCGGCCGCGGATGGGCTGGCTGGACGCCCTGCGCGGGATCGCCGCCCTCGTCGTGGTCTTCGAGCACTCGCTCGACGTGCTGCTGCCCGAGGTCCGCGCCACCGCGAGCCCCTGGTTCGACTTCGGACGCTACGGCGTCTTCGTGTTCTTCCTCGTCAGCGGCTACGTGGTGCCGTTCTCGCTGGAGCGGCGCGGCAGCGTCCGCGCGTTCTGGGTGGGGCGGTTCTTCCGCCTGTACCCGGCGTGGGCGGTGTCGGTGGCGCTCGCGCTGGCGCTCGCCGTGGCGGGGTTCGGCTACGGGCTGCCCGCCGCGCTCGGCGACCGGCCGTGGACGGCGGCGCTGGCGCACCTGACGATGCTGCAGGATCTCCTCGGCGTGCCGAACGTCGTGAACGTGTTCTGGACGCTGTCGTACGAGATGATCTTCTACCTGCTGGTGACGGCGATGTTCGTCGCCGGGGTGAAGCGGGCCAGCGCACGCGTCGCGCTCGGCTTCGGGGGCGCGGCGGCCCTGCTCGGCGTGGTGCTGCCGTCCCAGCTGCTGGCCGCCCGCTGGCCGGACGGGACGACGCTCGTCGCCGCGGCCGTGCTCGCGGCCGGGCTCGCGGCGCTGTTCGGGGGACGGACGGTCCGGCGGATCGGGGTCGCGGTCGTCGCGACGCTGGCGCTGACGCTGCTGGTGCTCAACAGCCGCATCGGCGGGGTCGAGAGCCTCTGCATCATCGCGACGATGTTCGCCGGAACGGCCGTCCGCGGGCTGCAGGACGGCCGGCTGCGGGCGTGGCCCGCCACCGTGATGATCGCGGTGGTGCCGGTGCTGACGCTGCTGGCGGGGCTGCGGCCGCCGCCCACCTGGTCGCAGCACGGGTACCCGGAGTCGCTCGGCCTCGACTGGTCGCTGGCGGTCGCGGCGGCCTGGCTGACGTTCCTCGCGGGACTCGCCCTGCGGCACCGGACGATGCCGCGGGCGCTCGTGTGGTCGGGCCTGGTCAGCTACTCGCTGTACCTGCTGCATCCGCTGGTGATCCAGGCGGTCTGGACGGCCGCCGGGCGGGATCCGGGCTCGCTGCCGGTGCCGGAGCGGCTCGGCTGGGGCGTCGTGCTGGTCGCGGGCGTCCTCGGGGCGGCGGCGCTGGCGTACCGGTACGTGGAGAAGCCCGCGCAGCGGATGGGCAAACGGCTGACGCGGCCCCCCGGGTGACAGCGATCACTCCGGCCGCCTAAGGTGAGGCCCGTCCCCGGAGGGAGGTCCCGTGGCCGGTCCCCTGCCCGACGAGCTGCCCGGCGTGCTGCGCCAGCACGTGCAGGAAGCCGTCCGGGAAATGGAGCGGGAGATCCGCGAGCAGGTCCCCGAGTACTCCGACGACGACGGCGAGTACGCCGAGCGGGTCGAGCGGGCGGTCCGCGACGCGGTCGCGTTCTTCGTCGACTCGGTCGACCATCCCGACGCCGACCCCCGCAAGCTCACCGAGCTGTACACGCGCCTCGGCGAGCTCGAGGCCCGGCAGGGCCGCGGCCTGGACGCGCTGCAGACGGCGATGCGGGTGAGCTGCCAGGTCGCGTGCCAGCGGTTCATCATGGACGCCTACCGGCTCGGCTGGTCGCGGGAGACGCTGGGCCGCCTCACCGACTCGCTGTTCATGCTGGTCTCCCGGATCGCCGACGCGGCCGCGCAGGGGTACGCGCGCGAGCAGGGCCAGCTGGCGACCGCCCGGGAGCGGCGCCGCGAACGGCTCCGCGACATGCTGATCATCGAGCCGTCCCCCGGGCACGAGGCGATCGCCGAGCTGGCGGTCGCGGCGCGCTGGGACCTGCCGAGGAGCATCGGCCTGATCGCGCTCCCGGCGGGCGCGCCCGCCGGGGCCCGGATCCTGCCGCCGTCGGTGCTGGCCGACTGGGACGCGCCCATCCCGTTCCTGGTGGTGCCCGACCCGGACGGTCCCGGGCAGGAGCGGCTGTGGCCCGCGCTGCGCCGGCTCGGCACCGCCGCGCTCGGGCCGACGGTGCCCGTGACGCAGGGCGCGGTGTCGCTGCGGTGGGCGCGGCACGCGCTGACGCTGATCGAGCGCGGGATGCTGCCGCGCGGCGAGCCGGTCCGCTGCGCCGAGCACGTGTCGTCCCTGGCGACGCTGGCGGCCGAGGAGCTCGTCGGCGCGACCGCGGGCGCCGTCCTCGGCCCGCTGCTGGACCTTCCGCGCTCGCGGCGGCAGCCGCTGGCCGAGACGCTGCTGACGTACCTGCAGTCGGGCGACAACGCCGTGGTCGCGGCCGAGCGGCTGCACATCCACGAGCAGACCGTCCGGTACCGGCTCCGCCGCATCCACGAGCTGACCGGCGGCCGGTTCACCGAGCTCGACGGCCGGCTGGACGTGATGCTGCTGCTGAGCTGGCTCGTCCGGTCCGGCGGGGACGGCTGACGGCCGCCCGCGCGGTCAGCGGAAGGCGGCGACGCGGGCGGCGAACTCCTCGGGGGGGACGATCTCGACGCCGAGCTTCTCGGCCTTGGCCCGCTTGGACCCCGCCTTCTCCCCCGCGACGAGCAGCGACGTCCTCCCCGACACCGACGAGGACGCCCGCCCCCCGGCGCGTTCGATGAGCTGGTTGACCTCGTCGCGGGACAGGCCCTCGAGGGGGCCCGACATCGCGCCGGTCGCGACCACCGAGAGCCCGGCGAGCGGGAGGTCCCCCGTTTCCTCCGCCGTCTCCGCGGCCGCTTCCCCGGACGGCGCGGCGGCGGGGCGGCCGGTCGCGCCGGGCTCGGTCATGTTCACCCCGGCGGCGACGAGCTTGTCGATGAGCGGCGCGAGCGCGGCGACCTCGGCGACCACGGTCGACGCCCGTTCGGGGCCGATCCCGTCGACCTCCTGGAACGCCTCGGCGTCGGCGGCCCGGATCGCGTCCATCGTGCCGAAGTGCCGGGCGATGCGCCGCGACATGGAGCGGCCGGTCAGACGCACGCCGAGCGCGCAGAACACCTTGTTCAGCGGCTTGGCCTTGGCTGCGTCGATCGCGGCGAGCAGGTTCGCGGTGCTGGTCTCCCCCATCCGCTCGAGCCCGACGACCTGGTCGTGGGTGAGCGTGAACAGGTCGGCGAAGTCCTCGATGAGGCCCGCCTCGACGAGCTGGTCGATGCGGCTCCCGGCGAGGCCCTCGACGTCGAGCTGGTCGCGGCCGACGGCGTAGCGGACGGACGCGACGGCGTGGCAGTCGCGGCCCCGCACGCAGCGCCAGCGCTGCTGGGAGCGGTCGATCTCGTCGCCGCAGCGCGGGCACGCCTCCGGGACCTCGATCGGTTTCTCGTCGCCGGTGCGCAGGTGCGCCACCGGCGCCTCCACGCGGGGGATCACGTCCCCGGCCTTGTAGACGGTGACGTGGTCGCCCAGCAGCAGCCCGCGCCGCTCGATGTCGGCCGCGTTGTGCAGGGTCGCGTACCGGACGAGGGAGCCGTCCAGCTCCACCTCCTCCAGCTCGGCCCGGGGAGCGATGACCCCGGTGCGCCCGACGTTCCACTCGACGCCGACCAGGCGGGTGATCTTCTCGACGGCCGGGAGCTTGTAGGCGACCGCCCAGCGCGGCGCCCGCGACGACAGGCCCGCGTCGGCCTGGTCGGCGGCGGCGTCCGCCTTGATCACGATGCCGTCGATGCCGAAGTCCAGGTCGGGGCGGAGCGCCGCGATCTCCCGGACGCGCTCCAGCACCCCGTCCACGGTCGTCGCGGTCGTCCCGGGGACGGGCGTGACCGCGACGGTGCGCACGCCGAGCCCGGCGACCAGCTCCATGACCGCGCTGTGCGGCAGCCCCCGCAGGCGCTCCGCCAGGTCGTCGCCGGTGCCGTCCATCGGCAGCGCCCCGTAGGCGAAGAAGGTCATCTCCACCTGGTAGGCGCGGTCCCTGGCGCGCAGCGACCCGGCGGCCGCGCTGCGCGGGTTGGCGAACGCCGCGCCGCCCGCGCCGGTGCGGGCGTCGTTGGCGGCCTCGAACTGGCCGCGGGTCATCAGCACCTCGCCGCGCAGTTCCACGGTGACCGGCTCGGCGAGCCGCTCCGGCAGCCCCGCGATCATGCCCTTGCCGTGCGACACGTCCTCGCCCGCGGCCCCGTCGCCCCGCGTCACCAGCCGTGCGAGGCGCCCGTCCTCGTACCGGGCGGAGACGGCGAGGCCGTCCAGTTTCGGCTCCACGCTCCAGACCTCGACGTCGCGGCCGATCCGGCGGGCGACCCCGGCGGCCCACGACCGGAGGTCGTCGGCGGAGAACACGTTGTCGAGGCTCAGCATGGGGACGGTGTGCGGCACGTCCCCGGCCACGGCTCCTCCGGCGACCTTGCCGGTCGGCGAATCGGGCAGGACGTGCCCGGGGTTCGCGGTCTCGTAGGCGGCGATGCCGCGCACGAGCCGGTCGAACGCGTCGTCGTCCAGCGGCGAGTCGCCGCCGCCGTAGTAGGCGGCGGACGCCGCGACGGCGGTCTGGACGGCGGCGGCGTACGCGGCCTGATCGCCGATCTCGGTCGTGGGGGCCGGTGTCTCGGTCATGCCCTCATCCTTCCCGGCCGCACCGACATTTCCGGCATTCCGGGAGGCGAACCGGCGCTTCGGGATCAGGTGGGCGTCGTGCGGGACGGGCTCGCCTCCGGCCGCGCGCCGCTCTCGCCGGTCAGCTCGCCGGTCAGCTCGCCGAAGGCGCGGACGAGGGCGTCCGCGAACCCGTCCGCCTCCGGCAGGACGTGCGGATCGGCGGTCACCGCGACGTGCAGCGCCCCGTTCCAGCCGAGCGCCCCCACCGCGAGGGGGACGCCGTCGGCCAGCGGCAGGATCGGGTGGACGTCGCCGAGCGGGACCCCCGCGAGCGACATCGGGACGTCCGGGCCGGGCATGTTCGACACGATCGCGCCGAAGAACCGGGACCGGTACACCGCGCGGGCGGCGCGCGCGTGCAGCGGCGGCGGCAGCGCCCCGATGAGCCGCAGGACGGCCGTGCTCGCCGCCGCCCGCCCGGACGTGCCGCGCCGCTCGGCGGAGCGGTGCACGGCCGCGACCCGGTCCCGGAGCGGGCGGCGGTCGACGGGCACGTCCAGCC
>NZ_JBHTJA010000147.1:0-12260 GCF_042675525.1 Actinomadura sediminis | reverse complement strand
TGAGGACGCCGAGCGGCGGCGCGGCGGCCCCGGCGGCGACCGCGAGGGCGGCGAGCGCGGGCACCGCGGCGCCGGGACGCCAGGTGGCGGCGGCGAGCGCGGCGAGGACGACGGCGTGCGCGGCGGTCAGCGGGGGGAGGACGCGGCGGGGGCCGCGGCGGTCGATGATGCGGGCGCGCAGCGGGCTGAGGGCGCAGACGGTGAGGCCGTACAGGGCCATGACGGCGCCGGTGACGCCGTAGGAGCCGGTGGCGGCGACGAGGGCCAGGGTGAGGGAGAAGGGGGCGGTGGCGAAGGAGAGACGGCCGATGAGGGTGAGTGCGAACGTGCGGCGAGCGTGCGGCGCGCGCAGGACGGCGCTGTAGGACACGGGTGTGTTCCTCGGATGCGGGCCCGCGGGGGCGGGCGGTGTGAAGGGACGCCGAAGGGCCGCACCGGCCGGGAGCGGGTGCGGCGCGGGGGCGTCCTAGGCGCACAAGAGGAACTGCACGGGACGATCTTAACCGGGGCCGCGGCGGGGCGCGGGCGGGACGCGGGTCAGCCGGCCGGCCAGTGGGCGAGGGCGGCGTCCAGGGCGTCGAGGACCTTGCGCCAGGTGGCGCCGGTGTCGCCGCTGTGGGCGAAGCCTCCGGCGGCCTCCAGGGTGACGTAGCCGTGGAAGGTGCCGGCCAGGAGACGGACGGCGGCGGTCTGGTCGGCTTCGGGGACGCCGTAGCCGCGCAGGATCGCGCGGGTCAGCTCGGTGTGCCGGCGCCCGGCGGCGACCACGTCGGGTGTGGCGACCGCGGGGGCGAGCCGGGCGCGGGCGGCCTCGAAACGCCCGGGATGGGCCAGGGCGTAGTCGCGGTAGGCGTCGGCGAAGGCGACGAGGGCGTCCTTGCCGGCGCGTCCGGCGAGGGCGGCCGCGGCCCGGTCGGCGAGTTCGTCGAGGGCGAGGGCGGTGAGGCGCGCGCGGAGATCGTCGATGCCTTTGACGTGGGAGTAGAGGCTGGCGGTGGTGACGCCGAAGCGGCGGGCGAGGGCGGTGGCGGTGACGCCGTCCAGCCCGGCCTCGTCGGCCAGGTCGGCGGCCGCGCGGGTCAGGCGTTCGGCGGTCACTCCGGCACGCGGCATCCGTCACCTCTCCCTAAGGGCCTTAAGGTTCCGCATGCTACATGTAGGCCGGGCGGCGGCGCGCCGCCCGTACGGCCCGCCCGGGCGGGCCGCGGCGGGGTGCCGGTCAGCCCGCGGCCCACTCCCGGCGGCGGGCCTCGGCGAGCGCGACCGCGGCGGCGACCGCGACGTTGAACGACCCGACGCGTCCCACCTGCGGGATGTAGGTGACGGCGTCGCACGCGGCCAGCAGGGCGGGGGAGCAGCCGTGGTCCTCGCTGCCGACGGCCAGGCACACGTCGCCGTCCAGCGGCGCCTCGTGCAGCGGGACGGCGTCGCCGGTCAGCTCGACCGCGACCAGCCGCAGCCCCTGCGCGCGGACGGCGGCGGCGGCCTCGGCGGCGGTCCCGGCGTGCTCCCACTCCAGGAACCGCTCGGTGCCCAGCGCGGTCTTGGCGACGTTGCGGTGCGTGGGCGGGGTGGCGTTGCCGGCCAGCCACAGGCGCTCGACGCCGAACGCGGCGGCGCTGCGGATGATCGACCCCATGTTGAACGGCTGGGTGACCGACTCGGCGAGCAGGCCCAGGCGGGACTCGGTGCGGCGCCGCCAGTCGCGGTTGAGGCGCTTGACGTCGGTGGGGCGCAGCTGGCGGCGTCCCTGCTGGGTGGTCATCGGGTCGGGCCTTCCACGGGCGGCGAATCGGGATCGGACTCGGGTTCGGACGTGCTCGGGGCGGTGACGCGCAGGACGCGGTAGGAGGAGCGGGACGCGACGCGCTCGGCGGGCAGGCCCCGGCCCTCCAGCCAGCGCTGCAGCGAGTCCGACCCCAGGTGCTTCTGCACCACCAGATGGGCGTGCGCGCCGGGCCGCAGCCGCGGCAGCCACGCCAGCAGCAGCTCGTGCAGCGCGGCCTTGCCGATGCGGATCGGCGGGTTGGACCAGATCGCGGCGAACCGCAGCGCCGGGTCCAGCTCGCCGGCGGCCGCGAACCGGGCGTTGGGCAGCGCGGCGGACGCGGCGTTGGCCTCGGCCAGCGCGAGGGCGCGCCGGTTGACGTCCACGCCCCACACGCGGGCCGCGGGCGCGCGGGCCGCCATCGTCAGCGCGATCGGGCCGTAGCCGCAGCCGAGGTCGAGCAGGTCGCCGTCCGGTGGGGGCGGGGGCACCGTCTCCAGCAGGACCCGGGTGCCCGGGTCGACGCGGTCGGGCGAGAACATCCCGCCGTCGGTCTCCAGCCGCAGATGCAGGTCCGGCAGGACCAGATCGACGGTGCGGCGCCGGCTCGCGGCGCCGGGCCGCTCGGCGAAATAGTGCTCCCCCACGTCGGCCGACCGTACCAGTGCGGCGGACGGGCCCGCGCACCACCGGCCGGGCGGCGGGCGCCCGGGTCAGGGGAGGCGGGAGAACCAGGCCAGGGACGCGCCGCCCGCCGCGAGCGCGAACAGCAACGCGATCCCGACATAGCGGGCCGACACGTCGCGGTGCTCGGTCGTGTAGCCCAGCGACGTGCCGATGTCGGCGTACACCTCGTTGAGCTGCCCGGCGTCGGCGGCCTCGTAGGCGTGCCCCTCGGTGTTGTCGGCCAGGTACCGCAGCGTCTCCTTGTTCACCGACACGCTCGTCGTCTCGCCCTCGATGGTGACGGTGCCGTAGGGGGTGCCGAACGCGATCGTGGACACCGGGACGTCCGCGCCCCGGCTCGCGGTGACGGCCTCCTGCACCGACCGGCCGGTGGTGTTGTCGCCGTCCGACAGCAGCACGATGTGCGCGGGCGGCGGGTCCTGGCGGGCCTGCGCGTCGAACGACCGCACCGCCTGCAGGGACGTGAACACCGCCTCGCCGATCGCGGTCCGCTTGGCCAGCACGAGCTGGTCGATGGACGCGATCGCCGCGGCCCGGTCGTCCGACGGCGCCGCGACCAGGTTGGCGCTGCCGGCGAACGCGACGACCCCGACGTTGAACCGCGCCGGCAGGTCCCGGATGAACTGCTTGGCGGCCGACTTGGCCGCGTCGAACCGGCTCGGCGCCACGTCCCGCGCCATCATCGACAGCGACACGTCCACCGCCACCATGATGGTGGCGCGGTCGCGGGGGACGCGGACGTCGTCGGCGGGCCGCGCGAACCCCACCATCATCAGCAGGATCATCACCAGGAACAGGCCCGCGGCGACGTGCCGGCGCCAGCCCGGGCGGCGCGGCGCGACCTGCTGCAGCAACGCCAGGTTGGTGAACCGCACCGCGTAGTGGCGGCGCCGCCACTGCAGCGCCACGTACAGGCCCGCCAGGATCGGGACCAGGGCCAGCAGCCAGAGGCGTTCGGGCGACAGGAACGTCATGGGCGCACTCCCGCGGTCGTGACGGGCCGGCCGGCGGCGCGGCGCTGGCGGAGGGCGAACCGGGCGACGTCGGCGATCCAGTCGCGGTCGGTGCGCAGGACCAGATGGTGGGCGCCGCAGCGGCGCAGCGCGTCGCGGGTGCGGGCGCGCTGCGCGGCGGCCGCCTGCGCGTACCGGTCGCGGACGCGGCGGTTCAGGACGATCTCGTGGACGGCGCCGCTCTCGGGATCGGTCATCTCGACCAGCCCGACATCGGGCAGCTCGAGCTCGCGGGGGTCGATGACCTCGACCGCCAGGACCTGGTGGCGGGCCGCCAGGCGGCGCAGCGGCCGCTCCCACGGCGGCCGCGCCTCCCCGACACCGGACCCGCCCGGGCCACCGGACCCGTCCGGTGGCGGGGCGTCGTCGCCCGCAGACGGCAGGAAGTCGGAGATGATCACGCGGAGGCCGCGGCGGGACTGCCCGCGGTCCAGCGACCCGATCGCGGCCGCCAGGTCCCCGGGCCCGCCGCGCGCTCCGGGGCCCGGCTCCCCGGGCGAGCCGTGACCGGCCCCGTCCCCGGCGGCGGGATCGTGCGGGCGGGCGTCCAGCACCGCCTGCAGCAGCGCGTAGAACGGCGCCTTGCCCGTCCGCGCCGGCCACCGCCGCAGCCCGCCGCCGTGCAGCAGGTACGCGCCGACCCGGTCGCCCAGCCGCACCGTCATGAACCCCACCGCCGCCAGCGCCGCCACCGCCAGCTCCCGCTTCACCAGGGCCGCGGTGCCGAAATCCATGCTCGCGGTCATGTCCACCAGAGCCCACGCCTCCAGCTCGTGGTCGGCGACCAGGTCGCGCACGTGCGGGCTGGTGGTGCGGGCCGTCACCGCCCAGTCCATGTGCCGCACGTCGTCCTCACCCGGCTGGTACAGGCGCGCCTCGGCCAGCTCGGTGCCCGGACCCGGCAGCAACCCCAGATGCTCACCGTTCAGCAGCCCGGTCAGCCGCCGCGTCACCTGCAGCTCCAGCCGCCGCAGCGTCCGCTCCGGCGCGAGCCGCGCGGACCCGCCCCGCTCGGCGGGCGGGCCGTCCCCCGGGCCGGCGGTCATGCCGAGGTCACCGCCGCGGCCCCGTGGTTCCACACCACCCGCGGCGGCGGCACCGCCGCGAGGATCTGCCCGATCACGTCGCCCGCCGCCACCCCGTCGGCCAGCGCGTCGAACGTCAGCACCAGCCGGTGCGACATCACGTCCCGCGCCACCGCCCGCACGTCGTCGGGCAGCACGTAGTCGCGGCCCGACAGCAGCGCCAGCGCCCGCGCCGCCGACACCAGCCCCAGCGTCGCCCGCGGGCTCGCCCCGATCTCGATCACCGGCCGCAGATCCGGCAGCCGGTACTGCTCGGGCTCGCGCGTCGCCATCACCAGCCGCACGATGTAGTCGGCCACCAGCTCGTGCACCGACACCTCCGCCGCCGCGGCCTGCAGCGTCGCCAGCCGCCCGGTGTCCAGCACCTGCGCCGCCTCCGGCGGGTCCACGCTCATCCGCCGCAGGATCTGCAGCTCCTCGTGCGCCCCCGGATGCCGCACGTCCACCTTCATCAGGAACCGGTCCCGCTGCGCCTCCGGCAGCGGGTACACGCCCTCGGACTCGATCGGGTTCTGCGTCGCCAGCACGATGAACGGGCGCGGCAGCGGATACGTCGTCCCGCCCAGCGACACCTGCCGCTCCGCCATCACCTCCAGCAGCGCCGACTGCACCTTCGCCGGCGCCCGGTTGATCTCGTCGGCCAGCACGAAGTTCACGAACACCGGCCCGAGCTCCACGTCGAACTGCTCGGTGGAGGGATGGTAGATCCGGGTCCCGACGATGTCGGACGGCACCAGGTCCGGCGTGAACTGCAGCCGCGCGAACGTCCCGCCGACCACCCGCGCCAGCGTCCCCACCGCGAGGGTCTTGGCGACCCCGGGCACGCCCTCGATCAGGCAGTGGCCGCGCGCCAGCAGCGCCACGAGCATCCGCTCGACCATGTGCTCCTGGCCGACGATGACCTTCTTGACCTCCGCGACCGTGCTCTGCAGCAGTGCCGCGGCCTCGTCGACGTCGTGGGCGGCGATGGTCATGTGGGAGTCCTCACTGTCCAACCAGCACTGGTCCGGCCGGCGCTCCGGCCGGTGCTCGGCCGGCACCGTCTCCTGCCGGCCGTCCTGCCAAGCGGGCGCCTTCCGACCCTACGCGATCACTTGTACCCGTTCGTGCGGGGACACAGCGTGTCCCCGCGGACGTCTTACCCGCCGCGCCCCGGCCCCGCCGCGCGCCCCGCCGAAGGCCCCCGGCGCGGGCGCCTTCGGGAGCCGATCGTAGAGCGCGGTTGTTAGTGTGGCCGCCATGTCGAGGCCGTTGCCCCCGGGCGACCCCGCGCAGCTGGGGCCCTTCCGCCTGTCGGCGCGCCTGTCGGAGACCGCCGCCGGAATCGTGTTCCTGGGCGTGGACGCCCACGGGCGGCGCGCCAGCGTCGCGGTCCTCAACCGCGGCGCCGCCGGCGACGCCGCCGCCCGGGACCGGTTCCGCGCGGCGATCACCGCCGCCGCACCCGCCCCCACCCCCGGGCCGCCCGGGCCCGCCCCGGCCTCCGGAGCGGCGCCCGTCGTCGCCGCGCAGCCCGACGGGCCCGCCCCCTGGGTCGCGACCGCCTACGAACCCGACCGTCCCGGCGCCGAGCGGTTCCTGGAACCGGTCCTGCTCGACGGGACCGCCGAGCGCGGCGCCCGCGGCCGCCGGGGCAGGCGCCGCGGCCCCCAGTTCCAGCCCCACTGGCTCGGCTCCGGCGAACCCGCGCTGGCGCCCCCCGCGCCCGCCCGCGGGCCCGCGCCCGCCCCGCCCGGCGAACGCGCCCCGCAGCGCAGCCTCGTCACGGCCGTCCTCACCCTCGCCGCGATGCTGCTGGTGCTGTTGCTGCTGCTGTTCCTGCTGAACATGTGCAGCCCCGAACCCGACGAGCCCCCGCCGCTGCCGCCCGAACCCACCCCCACCGCCGAGGTGCCGCCGTCGGCCCCCAGCACCCCCGTGCCCTCCACCACGCCCGGCGGGCCGCCCACCACCCCGGGAGGGCCGCCCACCGGCCCCGGCCCCACCCCGCCGCCCACCGGCGGCGACGGCGGAGACGACGACGGCGGCCCCCTGTGACCGCGGCCCCGGCCCCGCCCGTGCCCGTGTGAGCGGGCGGGGCCCGCGCCCGGGCGGGGCATTGCCGGACGCGGCCGCGGCGGGCAGCATGAACGCATGCCGCAGCCCCTGCCCGAGACGCTCCTGGCCTTCACCGGCGCCGCCGTGCTCATCGCGATGGCCCCCGGCCCCAGCACCGTGGTGATCATGCGGGCGTCGATGCTGTCGGGGCGCCGCGCCGGGCTCGCCGCCGTCCTCGGCAACGAGACCGGCGTGCTGGCGTGGGGACTGGCCGCCGCCGCGGGCCTCACCGCGCTGCTCGCCGCGTCCCGCCTGGCCTACGACGGCCTGCGCGTCGCGGGAGCCGCCGTCCTGGTGTGGTTCGGCGTCCGCGCCCTCCGGCAGGCCCGGCGCCGGATCGCCGTCCCCCTCGACACCGGCGCGGACGCTCCCGGCACGGCCCCCGGCGCTCCCCGGGGCGGGACCCGGTGGGGCGACTACCGCAACGGGCTGATCACCAACGCCGCCAACCCCAAGGCCGGCGTCTTCGCCGTGTCCTTCCTGCCCCAGTTCGTCCCAGCGGGATGGTCGGTCCCCGCCGCCCTGGTCCTGCTGTCGGTCCTGTGGGCGCTCATCGACCTCGCCTGGTACACGGTCATCGTGTGGCTGGTCGCGTCCGCCCGGAGACTCCTCGCACGCCCCGCCGTCCGCCGGAGCCTCGACCGGCTCTCCGGCGTCGTGCTGATCGGCCTCGGCGTCCGCCTGGCGGCCGACACCCGCTGAACCGCCCGCCGCCCCCGCGGACGGCGCCCCGCGCGGACGCGCCGTCACCGGGCCGGCGCCGCCTCCTCCCGCGCGGCGAAACGCACCCCGGTCTCGCGCAGCCGGCGGCGCGAGGCCGCCGCGACACCGCCCCGCGGGCGTCCCGTCCGTTCGGCGGGCCCGTCCGCCGGGCCGTCCGCGGCCTTCGGGTCGCCGTCGGCGACGTGGCACGCCTCCTCGTCGCCCCGGTCGACGACCTCCTTGCGGCAGTCCGGCGGCCACCGCAGCAGCATCCGCCGCCCGCACACCGGGCACGCCCACTCCTCCAGACCGGACTCGGCGACCCGCACCATCCGCAGCCGATGCGTCTTCTGCACAGATCCCCCCTTCACCGTCCGGTCCCTTCAGTGATTGCCCAGGTCAACCACCCTGAAACAGGAGGGAACGGGCCGCGGGCCAACGACCGGGACGCCCGGGCGTCAGGGCAGGGCGTCCCGGACGGCCGCGCCGATCTCGGCGATCGCCTCGGCGGGGCGCCGGGCGAACGACCCCCACCCGAGGAACCCGTGATCCAGGCCCCCGCCCCGTACGACCGTCACCGGCACCCCCGCCGCCCGCAGCCGCGCCGCGTGCCGCTCCGCCTGCGGACGCAGCCGGTCGAACTCCGCCGTCGCGATCACGGCCGGCGGCAGCGTCCCCGGATCCGGATCCAGCAGCGGCGACACCTCAGGCCTCGACCGGTCGGCGTCCCCCAGGTACATCCGCAGCGCCGCGTCCGCCGACCCGCCCGCCGAGCCCAGCCCGTCCGGGTCCGGATCCGGCAGCGGCGGCGGCCCGGCCCGCAGATCCAGCGCCGGATACAGCAGCACCTGCACGACCGGCCGCTCCGGCCCCGCCCCGCGCAGCAGCCCCGCCGCGGCCGCCGCCAGCTGCCCGCCCGCGCTGTCCCCGGCCACCCCCACCCGGCCCGCGTCCAGCCCCAGCGCGGACGCGCGCCGCACCGCCCACCGGACCGCCGCCACCGCGTCGTCCAGCGGCGCCGGGAACCGGTGCCGCGGCGGCCGCCGGTAGTCCACCGACAGCCACGCCACCCCGCTCGCCGCCACCAGCGCCCGCACCACCGGGTCGTAGGACTCCACGTCGCCCAGCACCCACCCGCCGCCGTGGAAGTACACCAGCAGCGGCCCGCCCGGCGGCGCGCCCGCCGGACGGTACAGGCGTGCCCGCAGCGTCCCCTCCGCGCCCCGCACTCGCACGTCCTCCACGGCGCCGACCGGAACCCGCGGCGACCGCGCCAGATCGGCGGCGTGCGCCCGCCGCGCCTCGGCCAGCGACCGGGGCCCGCCCGCGTCCGCCGCGAGACGGCCGCGCATGAACGCCAGATACTGCGGATCGCGACCCATGAGCCCCTCCAGCGCCCCGCGCGGACGACTTGCCGGGCACCCTACCCACCGGCCCCTACCCACCGGCCCCTCGTCACCTCCGCCGCAGTCGGCGCCGGAGCCCCGCCCGCCGCCCGCCCCGCCCGTCTGACCGGCCCGTCTGACCGGCCCGTCTGACCGGCACGGAAGGGCGCACGGAACGGGTACGGCCCGCCGCCCCCTCGGGGACGGCGGGCCGCGAGCACACGCCGGAAACGCCGATCAGAACGGATGCGGCGCGATCTCGCCTCGCACCGTCACCCACTGCGTCTCGGTGAACGCCTCGATATTGGCGTCCGGGCCCCCGAACCGCGAGCCGTTCCCCGACGCCGCCAGCCCGCCGAACGGCACCACCGGCTCGTCGTTGACCGTCTGGTCGTTGATGTGCACCAGCCCCGTCGGAACGGCGTCCGCGATCTCCATCGCACGCCCCACGTCGCCCAGGATCCCCAGCGACAGCCCGTACTCGCTGTCGGCCGCCAGAGCCACCGCCTCCTCCACCGACGAGAACGGCACCACCGGCGCCACCGGCCCGAACACCTCCCGCGCGTACGCGGGCATCGACGGGGCGACGTCCGCCAGCACCGTCGGCCGGTAGAACAGCCCCTCGTGGACGCCGCCCGCCGCGAGCCGCGCGCCCGCCGCGACCGTGTCGCGCACCAGCGCGTCCACGTGCTCGAGCTGCCCCCGGTCGATGATCGGCCCCAGTTGCACCGGGCCCGCCGCCGGGTCGCCGACCGCCAGCCCGTCGGCCTTGGCCGCCAGCGCATCGACGTACTCATCGTGCAGGCTCTCGTGCACCAGATGGCGGCCCGTCGTCATGCAGATCTGGCCCTGGTGCAGGTACGAGCCCCACGCGCCCGCGGCGACCGCCTTGGACACGTCCGCGCCCGGCAGGACGATCAGCGCGTTGTTGCCGCCCAGCTCCAGATGCGCGCGCTTGAGCAGCCGCCCGCACACCTCGCCGATCGCGCGGCCCGCCGCCGTCGACCCGGTGAACGACACCACCCGCACCTCCGGCGCCGCCACCACCGCCTCGCCGGCCTCCCGGCCGCCCGGCAGCAGATGCAGCACGCCCTCGGGCAGGCCCGCCTCCTGGAAGATCCGCGCGACCGTCACGCCGCCGCACACCGCCGTCCGCGGATCCGGCTTCAGCAGCACCGCGTTGCCCAGCGCCAGCGCCGGCGCCACCGACCGCATCGACAGGATCAGCGGGAAGTTGAACGGCGCGATCACGCTCACCACCCCCGCCGGGCGGCGCCGCGCCAGGCTCCACCGCGGCTGCGCCGACGGCAGCACCAGGCCCTGCGGATGCGACGCCAGCGCCGCCGCCTCGTAGCACAGGTTCGCCGCGAACCTCGCCTCCAGCGCCGCCTTCCGCGGGATCGACCCCGCCTCCCGCACGATCCACCCCTCGATCTCGGCGGCGTGCTCCTCGAACAGCCGCCCCGCGCGCCGCAGCACCGCCGCGCGCTCCTCGTAGGAGCGGGCCGCCCAGTCCCGCTGCGCCGCCGCGGCCGCCGACGCCGCCCGCGCCGCGTCCGCGCCGTCCGCGCGGCCCAGCACCCCCAGCGTCGCCCCGGTCGCCGGCTCGACGACGTCGAATCCGCCGTCCCCGCCGGAGACCCACCCGCCATCGAAGATCTTCCCGGTCCACACACCGGGATCGAGCAGCGCCATCGTTCCTCCCACGGACCCGTCTGCCGAATGCGTCGCCCCCACCATCACCGCGCCCGCGACCCCACCGAACAGCGGCTTTCCGCTCAGCGGAAGCCGCTGGCGGACGCGGCGAAAATGCGTTGCGCCGCACCGCCCGCCCGGGGCAACCTGGCGGTGCCGACGGCGGAACCGGGCCCCGGGACAGAGGCGCGGCTCCGCAACGAAGGCCGCATTCGAAGCCGTGGCGAAGGCCGCCCCGGCCAGCGACGGACGAGGAGGGCCGGAACCATGATCCGCACCACCGTCGCCCGGCGCTGTCGCCGCCGCGACCGCGCCCGGTAACACCACCTCCGACCTCGCGTCCCCGGGCGGCCGGTCCGTACCGGCGCGGCCGACCCTCCGGGCTTCCGCGCGTCCCCTCGCACGGCGTGTTCGCGCCTGTTCCTCCGACCTCGTGTTCCTCCCCGACCTCGTGTGTTCCTCTCGACCTCGTGGCTCAGCGGTCAGAGCACCGGCCCGCCACGCCGGAAGCCGCGGGTTCGAATCCCGCCGAGGTCACCGCCCGCCCCGCCCCGGGCGGGCCCCGACGCCGTGGCCGAGCGGTTCAGGCGGCGGCCTGCAAAGCCGTCACACGTGGGTTCGAATCCCACCGGCGTCTCGGTTCCCGCCCCCCTGTCACCCGGGGGCGGGGACGCCTCCCCGTGGCTCAGCGGACAGAGCACCGGCCTCCGAAGCCGGAGAACGCAGGTTCGAATCCTGCCGGGGAGACCCCACCGCCCACCGCGGACGGCACGGCCCTGTGATGGGCACCACCGGAAGGGGCCGCCCGGCGCGACCACATCCCGCAGGCCCCGCACCCGGCGCCCTCCGGAGGGGCTGGTACCGCCGAGCGGGACGCCCGGTCACGCCCGCAGGGACCGGCGCCGCACGGCGTCCCGGCCGGGCCCCCCGTACGGAACCACCGCGGGCCGGGGACGCGGCCGCCGCGTCCCCGGCCCGGCCATCAGCGGTCTCTCCCGCGTTCCTTGTACATCTGCCGCTGCCACCGGGAGATCGCCTTGCGGCGGCCCTCCCGCTCGGCGCGCAGCCGCGCGTCCGACCGCGCCGCCGCCCAGTCGTTCTCCCGCATCAGCTTGCGGTAGCCGTCGAGGCGGCGGCGCGGCAGCGAACCGTCCTCGACCGCGGCCAGCACGGCGCAGCCGGGCTCGGTGTCGTGCGCGCAGTCGCCGAACCGGCACCGTTCCGCCAGCTCCTCGACGTCGGCGAACGTGCGCCGCAGCCCCTCGCCGGCGTCCTGCAGGCCCACGCCCCGCAGGCCGGGCGTGTCGATCAGCACGCCGCCGCCCGGCAGCGGCAGCAGCTCGCGCCGCACCGTGGTGTGCCGGCCCTTGCCGTCACCGTCCCGGACCGCGCCGGTCGCGAGCACCGCATCCCCCAGCAGCGCGTTCCCGAGCGTCGACTTGCCCGCCCCCGACGGCCCCAGCAGCACCACCGTGCCCGCCAGGACGGCGCGGACCACGTCCACGCCGTCCCCGGTCAGCGCGCTGCACGACACGACGTCCACGCCCGGGGCCGCGGCGGCCGCGGCGGCCTCCGCCGCCGCGACGTCCCCCGGATCGACCTGGTCGGCCTTGGTGAGCACCACGACCGGCCGTGCGCCGCTGTCGTACGCCAGCGCCAGCAGCCGCTCGAGCCGCCCCGGCGACGGGCGCGCCGCCGCCGATACCGCGACGGCCGCGGTGTCGACGTTCGCCGCCAGCACCAGCCCCCGCGAATCCCGCGCCGCACCGGCCCGCACGATCGCGGTCCGGCGCGGCAGCAGCGCCGCCAGCACCGGGCGCCCGCCCGG
>NZ_JBHTJA010000146.1:0-12418 GCF_042675525.1 Actinomadura sediminis | reverse complement strand
CGGCGACGGCGGCCCGCGCGCCCGGCTCGCCGCGGGCGGCGCCCTGCTGCGCGGCGGCGACCTCGGCGTCGCGCCGGTCGTCGCCGGGCTCGTCGTCATCTGGACGGTGATGCAGATCCTCAACCCGATCTTCCTGTCCAGCGCGAACCTCGTGAACCTGCTGCTGGAGTGCGTGCCCGTCGGGGTGATCGCGCTCGGCGTCGTGTTCATGCTGCTGGTCGGGCAGATCGACCTGTCGGTCGGATCGATCAGCGGGCTCAGCGCCGCCGTCACCGCCGTCCTGTTCGTCGACCGGGGCATGCCGGCGTGGGTCGCGATCCTCGCGGCCGTCGCGCTCGGCGCCGCCGTCGGCTGGTGCTACGCGCAGGTCTTCAACCGGCTCGGCGTGCCCAGCTTCGTCATCTCGCTCGCCGGGCTGCTCGGCTTCCTCGGCCTGCAACTGTGGATCCTCGGCCCCAACGGCTCGATCAACCTGCCGTTCGACTCCTGGCCGGTCACGTTCGCGCAGCTCGCGTTCGTCCCGCCCTGGCTGGCGTACGCGCTGGTCGCCGCGGGCGCCGCCGCCCTCTACTGGACGGGGCACCTGCGCGCGGCCGAACGGCGGCGCGCGGAGCTGCCCGCCACCGGGGAGCGGACGCTGATCCTGCGGAGCGTCGCGCTCCTGGCCGGGCTCGGGCTGGCCGTCTGGTACCTCAACCGGGACCGCGGCGTCGGCTGGATGTTCGTCCTCTTCCTCGGCCTGGTGCTGGCCGCGCACTACGCCCTGTCCCGCACGAAGTACGGCAAGTCGCTGTACGCGGTCGGCGGCAACGTCGAGGCGGCCCGCCGCGCGGGCATCGACGTGCAGCGCATCTACACGTCGGCGTTCGTGCTGTGCACGTCGCTCGCCGCGCTCGGCGGCGTCCTGGCGGCGGCGCGCCTCGCCGCCGCCAACCAGAGCAGCGGCACCGGCGACGTCAACCTGAACGCGATCGCCGCCGCCGTCATCGGCGGGACGAGCCTGTTCGGCGGGCGCGGCGGCGCGTTCGCCGCGCTGCTCGGCATCGTCGTCATCCAGTCGATCTCGAACGGGCTGACGCTGCTGAACCTCGACTCGTCCTACCGGTTCATGGTCACCGGCGCGGTGCTGATGCTGGCGGTCGCGCTGGACTCGGCGGCCCGCCGGTCCCGCCGCTCGCACGGCCGGGCCTAGGGGAGGAACGCGATGGCCGTCGTCTGCGTCGACGCTGGCACCACGATGATCAAGGCGGTCGGGTACGCCGCCGACGGCACCGAGCTGGCCGTCGCCCGGCGCCCCGCCGAGGTGAGCCGGCCCCGTCCGGGGTACGCCGAACAGGACATGGAATCGGTGTGGCGAGCGGTGGCGGACGCCGTCCGCGAGATCCTCCCGAGACTGCCGGGGGAGGTGGACTACCTCGCGCTGACCGCGCAGGGCGACGGCTGCTGGCCGGTCGACCGCGCGGGCGGCCCGGCCGGCCCGGCGATCCTGTGGAACGACGGCCGCGCCGCCCCGGTCGTCGCGGAATGGGCCCGGGACGGGGTGCTGGCGGACGCGTTCCGCGTCAACGGGTCGCTGACGTTCGCGGGCCTGCCGAACGCGATCCTGACCTGGCTGCGCCGGCACGACCCCGGGCGGCTCGCCCGGACCGCCGCCGTCCTCACCTGCGGCGGCTGGATCTTCTCCCGGCTCACCGGGCGGATCGCGATGGACGCCTCGGACGCGTCCGCCCCGTTCATGGACGTCCGCACCCGGCGCCCGTCGGACGACCTGCTGCGCCGCTACGGCATGGAGTGGGCGCGGCCGCTGCTGCCGGACCCGTGCGACGACGGCGACCGCGCCGCGCCGCTCGCCCCGGACGCGGCCGCCGCGCTCGGCCTGCCCGCCGGGCTCCCGGTCGTCCTCGCCCCCTACGACATCGCGTCCACCGCCATCGGGGTCGGCGCGGTCGAGACGGGACGGGCGTGCACGATCCTCGGGACGACGCTGTGCACCGAGACGGTCGTGGACGAGCCCGACCTCACCGGCGAGCCGTCCGGGCTGACCGTCGCGATGGGCCTGCCCGGCCGGTTCCTGCGGGCGTTCCCCACGCTCGCGGGCGGCCAGGTCGTCGGCTGGGCGTGCCGGATGCTCGGCCTCGGCAGCCCCGGCGACCTCGCCGAGCTGGCCGCCGCCGCACCGCCCGGCGCGCACGGGCTGGTGTTCCTGCCGTACCTGTCCCCGGCGGGCGAGCGCGCCCCGTTCCTCGACCCGGCGGCGCGCGGCGGCCTGCACGGCCTGACCGTCGACCACACCGCCGCGGACGTCGCCCGCGCCGTCCTCGAGGGCCTCAGCCTGGTCGTCCGCGACTGCCTGACCGCCGCCGGGACCCGCCCGACCGAGCTGCGGGTGAGCGGCGGCGGATCCGCGAGCCCGGTGTGGCTGGCGATGCTCGCCGACGTCACCGGCGTGCCCGTCGTCCGGTCCGCGGACACGGAGGCGGGCGCGCGCGGAGCGTTCGTCGTGGGCCTGCTCGCCACCGGACGGGCCGCCGACGCGGGCGCGGCGGCCGCCGCCCACGTCCGTCCGGGCGACGTCCACGGACCCGACCCGGCCCGCGCCGCGCACTACGCCGACGCCTACCGCGACTTCCTCGACGTCCGGGCCGCGACCGCGTCCGCCTGGCCGACCCTCGCGTCCGCGCGGGCGCGCACCGCCGAAAGGAACCCGTGAACGACGACGTCTGGCTCGGGATCGACCTGGGCACGCAGGGCGCGCGCGCCCTCGCCGTCACCGCCTCCGGGGACGTCGCCGGGGCAGGCGCCGCCGAGCTCGCCGGCCGCCGGGACGGGCCCCGCCACGAACAGGACCCCGAGCACTGGTGGGAAGCCGTCGCCGCCGCGTGCGCCCGGGCCCTCCGGGACGTCCCGCCCGGCTCGGTCCGCGCCGTCGCGGTCGACGCGACGTCCGGGACGATCCTGCTCACCGACCGCGACGGGAACCCGCTGACCCCGGCGCTCATGTACGACGACACGCGCGCCGCCGCGCACGTCGAGCGCGTCAACGAGGCGGGCGCCGAGGTGTGGCGGCGCCTCGGCTACCGGCGGATGCAGCCCGCCTGGGCGCTCCCGAAGCTGCTGTGGCTGCTGGAGCACACGCCCGTCCCCCCGGGCGGCGCCCGCCTCGCCCACCAGTCCGACTTCGTCAACCGGCGCCTCACCGGGCACCCCGTCGCCGCCGACCTGTCCAACGCGCTGAAGACCGGCGCCGACCTGATCGCCGAACGCTGGCCCGGGGACGTCCTCGACGCGCTCGGCGTGCCGGACGGCCTGCTGCCGCCGCTGGTGCGGTCCGGCACCCCGCTCGGCACCGTCTGCGCCGCGGCGGCCGCCGCCACCGGGATCCCCGCGGGCACTCCGGTCGTCGCGGGCGCCACCGACGGGTGCGCCGCCCAGCTCGGCACCGGCCGCCTCGCCCCCGGCTCGTGGAACTCCGTCCTCGGCACCACGCTCGTCCTCAAGGGCGTCACCGACCGGCCCGTCCACGACCCGTTCGGCGCCGTCTACTCGCACAAGGCGCCCGACGGCCGCTGGCTGCCCGGCGGCGCGTCCAGCACCGGCGCGGGCGCCCTCACCCGCGACTTCCCGGGGCGCGACCTCGCCGACCTCGACCGCCGCGCCGCGTCCCGCGAACCCGCGACGGCGCTCGCCTACCCCCTCGTCCCCGCGGGGGAGCGCTTCCCGTTCCTCGCGCCGGACGCGCGCGGGTTCCGGATCGGCGGCACCGGCGACGAGGCCGACGACTACGCCGCCGTCCTGCAGGGCGTCGCGTACATCGAGCGGCTGTGCTTCGACCACCTCGACCTGCTCGGCGCCCCCACCGGCGGCGACCTCACCCTCACCGGGGGAGCGGCCCGCAGCGCCTACTGGGTGCAGCTGCGCGCCGACGTGCTCGGACGGCCCGTCGTGCTGCCCAGCCGGTCCGAACCGGCCCTCGGCGCCGCCGTCCTCGCCGCGTCCCCGGGGCGCCCGGTCGCCGAGGTCGCCGCCCGCATGGTCGCCGTCCGGACCGTCGTCGACCCGCGCGCCGACCGCGTCGGCCGCTTCGACGACGCCTACCTGCGGCTCGTCGGCGAGCTCGAAGGGCGCGGCTGGCTGCCGGCGGCCACCGCGGACCGCGCACGGGAAAGGACCGGGATGAAAGGCGCACGGCGATGAAAAGGGCACGGCGATGAAAAGGGCACGGCGATGAAAAGGGCACGGCGATGAAAAGGGCACGGGAATGAAAAGGGCACGGGAATGAAGGGGGCCATGGGGATGAAAGGTGCACGGCGATGACCCGCATCGTCCTCGTCCGCCACGGCGAGACCGAATGGCACGCGGAGAACCGCTACGCCGGGAGCAGTGACGTCGCGCTGACCGCCCGGGGCCGCGACCAGGCCCGGCTGCTCGCCGCGTGGGCGCTCCTCGCGCGGCCCGACGCCGTGTGGTCGTCGGACCTGTCCCGCGCCCGGCTGACCGCCGCCGCCTCCGCGGCCGCGCTCGGCACGGACGTCCGGGTGGACGGACGCCTCCGCGAACTCGACTTCGGCGAGGGCGAGGGCCTCACCCGCGACGACATGGACCGCAAGTTCCCCGACGCCCTGCGCGCCTTCCTCGCCGACCCGGTCGCCGCGCACCTGCCCGGCGGCGAGGACCCGGCCCGCGCCGCCGCCCGCTTCACCGCGGCCCTGCACGACATCGCGTCCGCCCACACCGGCGGCCGCGTCCTCGTCGTCGCGCACTCGACGGCGATCCGGCTCGCGCTCTGCGCGCTGCTGGGCGTCCCCCTCAAGGACTACCGGCGGCGCTTCCCGGCGCTGGGCAACTGCGCACTGACCGAGATACGGCTCCGGGACGGCGACGCCGCCCTCCTGGAGTTCAACACCGCGATCGAACGATCGCTCGTTCCCTGGAGCCAGCAATGACGACCCGCGTCCTCGCGGCCGGTGACCACTTCGTCCTCAACCGCCTCCTCGTCGACGCGCTGCGCGCCGAGACGGCGGACGGTCCCGGCGGCCCCGCCGCCGACCTCGAGTTCGCCGAGCTGACCCTGCCGTGGCCCGTCGAGCCGTTCGGGCGGGTCGCCGAGGTCGACGAGGCGTCCGGCACCGAGGACCAGCTCATCGAGGCGCTGCGCGGCGCCGAGATCTGCGTCACCCAGATGGCCCCCCTCACCCGCCGGATCCTGGAGAACGCCCCCGACCTGCGGCTGTTCTGCGTCACCCGGGGCGGGCCCGTCAACGCCAACCTCGACGCCGCCACCGAACACGGCGTCGCCGTCTGCTACGCGCCCGGACGCAACGCCGACGCGACCGCCGAGCACACCCTCGGGCTGATCCTCGCCGCCGTCCGCCGCATCCCGCAGACCCACGTCGACCTGACCGGCGGCCGGTGGCGCGGCGACTACTACCGCTACGACGACGTCGGCATCGAACTGCTCGGCGGCACCGTCGGCCTCGTCGGCTGCGGCGCCGTCGGACGCCGCGTCGCCCGGGCGCTCGCCGCGCTCGGCGCCCGTGTCCTCGTCCACGACCCGTACCTGGACGGCCTCGGCGACCTCGCGGGCATCGCCGAACTCGTCACCCTCGAAGAACTTCTGGCGCGCGCGCAGATCGTCTCCTTGCACGCCCGCGCCACCCCGCAGACCACCGGGATGATCGGCGCCCCGGAGATCGCCGCGATGGCCGCCGGTTCGATCATCGTCAACTGCGCGCGCGGCTCCCTCCTCGACTACGAGGCCGCCTGCGACGCCGTCGAGTCCGGCCACCTGTTCGCCGCCGCGTTCGACGTCTTCCCCGAGGAACCCGTCCCCGCCGGCTCCCGCCTGCTGACCACCCCGAACGTCATCGTCACCCCGCACCTGGCGGGCGCCAGCAAGCAGACCGCCGCCAACGCCGCCCGCATCGCGGCCCGGGACGTCGCCCGCCACCTGCGCGGCGAACCCCTCGTCCACTGCGCGAACCCGGACGTCCGGGGCGTCCCGCAGCGCCGCTGAAGGACGCGTCCGGCGGGCGGGAAGCCGCATCGGAACGCATTGTCCATCGTTGATTTAGTGATCATCCGGGTGCGGTTATCACCGGAATGCGAAATGTGAAATCAATTGCTCGGAGCTCTTTGCGATCCGGGGTCACCGAGGTAGAAACGATCTGTAATCCGCGCGGTCACGGCGACACCCGGCCGCGCGAGGGGGCCGTGCACGGCACCGCGCCGCGCGCGGAAGCAGATGGCCTCATCGAGGAGTGACCCCGTGAAAGCTCTCGGCAGAATCACCGCGCCCCTGCTCGCGGCGCCCCTGGCCGCCGCGGCCGCCGCGACCCTGGCGGCCGGCCCCGCGGCCGCCGCGACCACCACCGTCCGCGCCGGCACCGCCACCGGCGCCCCCTATTCGGGCAACTGGCAGGTCTCCACCGTCGGCCCGCTCGAATTCTCCGTCGTGTTCCTCGGCGTCACCGTCACCGGTACGTGCGACGGCGCCGAACTGCGCGGCACCGTCGAATCCACGGGAGCCGGCGCGCTGACCTCCGGGTCCCTCGGCGCCTGCGAAACGTCCAACGGCCTCAGCTCCCCGCCCACCGACCTCGGCGAACTCCCCGCCGACAGCGGCCGCGTCGCCCACGACCCCGTCCCCGGCGGACGGGACGGCACCCTCACCATCGACGGCGACCTCACCTTCACCCTCGAGGGCGAGTTCCTCGGCCGCGTCCGCACCTGCCACTACGGCTTCCGGACCGGCGGCGAGGACGGCCTGTCCTTCGACGTCTACAACCGCGACAACCCGAACCGCCCGCTTCCCGGCGTCGACGACGCCCAGGGCGAGGCGACCGGCATCACCCTCGTGAAGAAGCCCGGCAGCGACTTCTTCTGCCCGTCCGACGGCACCGGCGGCGGCACCGCCGTCGCCCGCGGCGAGACCACCCCCGGCTCCGGCGTCTTCGACCAGAAGCTCTACCTCACCGAGTAGCGCGGGGCGGGCGGCCGGGCGCCGGGGCCGGTGCAAGGGAGTGACTTTCCACCCGCGGCGCCCGGCCGCCCCGGTCCTCGCGCACCGGGCCGCCGCGGCCGGGGGCGTCCGGCCGTCCGGGCGAACGCGAGGACCACGAGCCTAACCCCGCAGGTCAGCGCACCCTAATGACAGCGCGCTTACAGTTCTTTCCCACCGGTGTCCGGACCGCACCGGCGCAAAATCACCGGCCCCCGGTGACACAATGGAACGGTGCGAGCTGTCGTGATCTCCGACACCCACGCGCCCCGGTACTGGAAGTCGTGCCCGCCGCGGGTCGCCGAGCACCTGCGCGGCGCGGACGTCATCCTGCACGCGGGCGACGTCTGCGTCGCGCCCGTCCTCGACGAACTCGCCCAGTACGCGCCCGTCCACGCCGTCCTCGGCAACAACGACCGGCCGGACGTCGCCGCGTGGGGCGCCCCCGAACGGCTCGAACTCGACCTCGACGGCCTCGCCGTCGCGATGGTGCACGACAGTGGCCAGAAACGCGGCCGCACCGCCCGCATGCGCCGCTGGTTCCCCCGCGCCGATCTCGTCGTCTTCGGCCACTCCCACATCCCGCTCGACGAGACCGGCGACGGCGTCCGCATCTTCAACCCCGGCTCGCCCACCGACCGGCGCCGCCAGCCCCACGGCACCCTCGGGCTCCTCGACGTCCGCGACGGGCGGCTCGCCCGCGCCGACATCGTTCCCGTCACCTGACCGCCGCGCGGCACAATGCCGGGATGAACCGGCTGCCCTGGGAGAAGACCCCCGACCACGTCCGCGCCGACGTCGAGGCGCTGCTCGGCGCCCGCGTCGCCGAGGCCGTCACACAGCCCGGCGGATACTCGCCCGGCGCCGCCGCCCGCCTCCGGCTCGACGACGGACGCCGCGCGTTCGTCAAGTCCGTCGGCGCCGAACTCAACGCCGACTCGCCCGGCATCCACCGCGCGGAAGCCCGGGTGGCGGCCGCGCTGCCGCCGACCGCGCCCGTCCCGAGGCTGCTCGGGTTCTTCGACCGGGACGACTGGGTCACCCTCGTCTTCGAGGACGTCGACGGCGCACCGCCCCGCGAGCCGTGGGACGCCGCCGAACTCGCCCGCGTCCTCGCGGCCCTCGGCGACCTCGCCGCCGCGATGACGCCCGCGCCCATCGACGCGCCCACGGTGGCCGAACGCTTCGGCCCGGCGTTCCGGGGCTGGCGGCGCCTCGCCGCCGGCGCGTCCGCAACGCCCGGCGGGCTCGACCCCTGGGCCCGCGACCACCTCGCCGAACTCGCGGAACTCGAGACGTCCTGGGGGACGGCCGCCGCCGGCGACACCCTCGCGCACGCCGACGTCCGCGCCGACAACATCCTGCTGACGCCCGACCGCGTCGTCGTCGTCGACTGGCCGTGGGCGTGCCTGGCCGCCCCCTGGTTCGACCTCCTCGCGATGCTGCCGAGCGTCCGCCTCCAGGGCGGCCCCCCGGCCCGCGGACGTCTTCGCCGCCCACCCGCTCGCCGCGTCCGCCGACGACCGCGCGGTCACCGCCGCCCTCGCCGCGCTCGCCGGCTTCTTCGTCCACGGCGGGCTCCAGCCCCCGCCGCCCGGCCTGCCCGCCCTCCGCGCCTTCCAGCGCGCCCAGGGAGAGGTCGCCCTCGCGTGGCTCCGCGAACGCCTGGAATGATCGCCGCAGACGTCTCGCAGGAGGATCCCGGCATGACCGAACGCGTCACCGTGAACGTCCACGACGGGGTCGCCGACGTGCGGCTCAACCGCCCCGACAAGCTCAACGCCCTCGACCTGCCCACCTTCGAGGCGCTCGCCGCGACCGGCGACGCCCTCGCCGCCGACCCGTCCGTCCGGGCCGTGGTGCTGTCCGGCGAGGGCCGCGCCTTCTGCGCCGGCCTCGACTTCGCCGCGTTCGGCGCCATGGCCGAGCGCGAGTCCTCCGGCGCGTCCGGCTCGTCCGACATCACCGGCCGCCTGCCCGGCCGCATCACCAACCTCGGCCAGCAAGCCGCCCACACCTGGCGGGAACTGCCCCAGCCGGTCATCGCCGCCGTCCACGGCCACGCCCTCGGCGGCGGCCTCCAGATCGCCATGGGCGCCGACCTGCGCATCGTCGCCCCCGACGCCGAGCTGTCGGTCCTGGAGATGCGCTGGGGACTGGTGCCCGACATGACCGGCACCGCCGCGCTCATCCGCCTCGTCGGCGAGGACGTCGCCAAGGAGCTCACCTTCACCGGCCGCATGATCACCGGGACGGACGCCGCCCGGATCGGTCTCGCCACCCGCACCGCCGACGACCCGCACGCCGCCGCCACCGAACTCGCCCGCGAGATCGCCGGGAACAGCCCCGACGCCGTCCGAGCCGCGAAACGCCTGCTCAACCGCGCCGCCGACCGCGACCTCGCCGGCCAGTTCGCCGCCGAGTCCCGCGAACTCGGCGCGCTGCGCGGCACCCCCAACCAGGCCGAGGCCGTCCGCGCCCATTTCGAGAAGCGCCCGCCCGCGTTCACCGACCCCGCCTGACGCGCGCACCGCCCCCGGAGCCGACCGGGGGCGGTTTCGGGACGAACCGGTGCAGGCCGGTATGTTCGGCCGTCGGAATCGGCGCAACCGCAGGTCAACGCGGGCGCCCATGCTCACCGACCCCGGAAGGCGACACACGCATGTCCGAAGCAGGACCGCGCAGGCATCCCGTCGACGAGGTGCTCCCCGTCCCCAAGCTCGCCCTCTACGGGTTCCAGCACGTCCTCGCCTTCTACGCCGGCGCGGTCATCGTCCCGATCCTCGTCGCCGGGCAGATCGGCCTGTCCGACGAACAGCTCGTCTACCTCATCAACGCCGACCTGTTCACCTGCGGCATCGCCTCGATCATCCAGGCGCTCGGCTTCTGGCGCGTCGGCGTCCGGCTGCCCATCGTCCAGGGCGTCACCTTCACCGCCGTCGCCCCCATGATCGCCATCGGGCAGGGCGCGGAGAACGCCACCGCCGGGCTCCTGGCCATCTACGGCGCCACGATCACCGCCGGCCTCGTCACGCTGATCGCCGCGCCGTTCCTCGGCCGCCTCCTGCGCTTCTTCCCGCCCCTCGTCACCGGCACCGTCCTGACGATCATGGGCCTGATCCTGCTGCCGAACGCGCTGAAGGACGCCGCGGGCGGCCAGGGCGCCGAGGACTTCGGGAGCTGGAAGCACCTCATGTACGCGGGCGGCACGCTGCTGTTCATCCTCGCCGTCTACCGGATGCACCGCCCGTTCCTCAGCAGCATCGCCGTCCTGCTCGGCCTCGTCGGCGGCACCCTCGTCTCCTGGGCGCTCGGCGACACCACCTTCGACCAGGTCGGCGAAGCCGACTGGGTCGGCGTCACCACCCCCTTCCACTACGGCATGCCCACCTTCCACATCGGCGCGATCGTCGCGATGCTGCTGGTGATGATGGTCACCGTCGTGGAGACCGTCGGCGACTCCAAGGCCACCGGCGAGATCGTCGGCAAGGACGTCGGCGACGAGGACATCACCCGCGCGCTCCGCGCCGACGGCGTGTCCACCTTCCTCGGCGGCGTCCTGAACGCCTTCCCCTACACGTGCTTCGCGCAGAACGTCGGCCTCGTGCGCCTCACCGGCGTCCGCAGCCGTTTCGTGGTCGTCGCCGCGGGCCTGATCATGATGGTCCTCGGGCTGTTCCCGAAGGCCGCGGGCTACGTCGCGTCCATCCCGCCGGACGTCCTGGGCGGCGCGGCCGTCGCGATGTTCGGCATGGTCGGCGTCGTCGGCATCCAGACGCTCTCCAAGGTCGACCTGCGGCAGGAGCGCAACGCCCTCGTCGTCGCCGTCAGCATCGCGCTGGCTCTGCTCCCCGCCGCCGCCCCCGAGGTCTTCGCGCAGATGCCCCGGGAGGTCGCCGCGATCCTAAACAGCGGCATCACCCTCGGCGCGATCTCCGCGATCGTCCTCAACCTCGTGTTCAACGTGTTCGCCCGCACGCCCCCGCCCGAGGACGGTGCCGAGAAGGCCGCCGCGGGCTGACCCCGCACCGCCCGCGGCGACCCGCCGCGGGCGGACGCGCCGGGCCCGGAACGTCGCGCGCCGGCCCGCTTCGGCGGACGAGACCACGGCGACCGGGCTCAACGGCGCGGCGCCGAACGCGGCGGGCCGCGTCCAGGTCCCCGCGACCTCGGGAAGACTCCTGTTCCGACCGTCCGGGCCCGGACGCGGGCCGAACGGCGGCCACGTCCCGTGTCAGGCGGCGAGCGCCGCGCCGAAGGGGAGGTTGCGCACGACCCAGAAGACGATCACGACGGCGAAGAACGCCCAGATCAGCCTCGGGTCGGCGGCCTTGGTCCGGGTGGGACGATCCCGGGCCCGCGCGACGGCCCAGCGCACCCAGAAGAACAAGAGGACGGGCAGCATCGCGACCGTGAACACGTTCAACGCGACGGCCTCGCCGAGCTGCCCGTGCGCCACGGCGTGCACGGTGCGCAGCGCGCCGCACCCCGGGCACTGGTAACCGGACAGCGCGAGGAACGGGCACGTCGGATAGTGCCCCTGCTCGTTCGGATCCACCGCGGCGACGTACCCGACGACCCCCGCGGTCAGCACCATCACTCCCAGGGGCGCGAGCAGGCGGCGCACCGCCGCGGAAACCCCCGGGGAGGCGCCGTCACCTCCAGGCGAGGGCTCGCCCCGCAGGGGCGGGGCGAGCCGATGCTCCTGAGTCATCCGTCAGTACGTCGAGCCGCTGCTGGCGATCGCGACACTGAAGATGAAGTAGATGACCCCGACGACCACACCGACGATCGCCGAGACGATCGCCCAGGTCTTCGCGTTCTTGGACGCCGCGATGGCGCCCGCGTGGTCACCGCTGTTCCACTTGCCGTTGACCTGCGCGGCGAACACGATCGACACGACTCCGGCCGGGAGACAGCAGAAGAGCGTCGTCAGGATGGCCCACACCAGGTGGTTGGGCGGCGGCGCCGGCGGGACGCCGTACGAACCGGGACCACCGGGGGCGGGCGGGGGGTAGTAGCTCATGAGGTTCCTTCCCTGTGGGCTGGGTTTCCATCAAGTAGATGGTCAACAAGCATGCCTGGTTCCCCTTGACCAGGTAAACGTCCCCCTCAACACAGTTATGGCACGGTCCGCCCCGACCTCGGTCGCGGCACTTCGCGCGCCGATTTGACGTCGCCGACCCGACCACGTAAGTTAACCCCTCGTCCCCACACGGATGCAGGACGCCCGAGCGGCGGCCGGCCGACAGGGGAAACCACCACCCGACCATGCCGGACCGGCTCAGCCGTGCCCGGAAGGTCGCCGGTGGGTCGGAAACGGCCGGTTTTGACAAACCAGCCGGATCTGATGAAATAGCACCACCGCCGGGAAGGAACCGCGCAAGCGGAACCCGAAAGGCGTATCGGGAAAAGCCGGAA
>NZ_JBHTJA010000145.1:0-12499 GCF_042675525.1 Actinomadura sediminis | reverse complement strand
CGACGCGGCCCTGGCCGCCGGCGCCGACGCCGACGCCGCGGGACGCGCGGGCGACGAGGTCGCTTTCCGGGGCGTCGAGGCCGGGGCCGAGCGCGGCGACCAGCGCCGCCTTGCCGTCGTGGCGGGCGCCGAGGACGACCGCGTCGGCGTGCGGCAGCAGCTTCGTCGCGACGGCCCGCAGGTCGGGGACGTCGACGATGCGGGCGATGAGGCGGCCGCCCGGGTGGTGTTCGGGGGCGGACGCGAGGGCCGTCACGAGGTCGTCGAGTCTCTTGCGCTGCAGGGCCTTCAGTTCCCGCTGGGCTTCGACGAGGACCTCGATGCGCCGGGTCAGCTGATCGGGGGGCGCGTCGAGGAGGTTCGCGAGTTCGGTCAGGACGGCGTGTTCGTGGTCGTAGTGCCGGAGCGCGTCGGCGCCGGTGAGCGCCTCGATGCGGCGGAGCCCGGTGCCGATCGAGGATTCGCCGATGATGTGGACGGGACCGGTCTGCGTGCCGTGGGCGACGTGGGTGCCGCCGCAGAGTTCCCGGGACGCGTCGCCGATGTCCACGATCCGGACGGTCTCGTCGTACTTCTCGCCGAACAGCGCGAGGGCGCCCGCCGCTTCGGCCTCGCCGCGGGACGCCTCCCAGACGCGCACCTGCGGGTCGTCGAGGAGGTAGTCGTTGACGAGGGTCTGGACGGGGGCGGTGTCGACGGGGGAGAAGTGCGCGAAGTCGAACCGGAGCCTGCCGGGCTCGACGCGGGAGCCGCGCTGCGCCGCGTGGTCGCCGAGGACGCGGCGCAGCATCGCGTGCAGGACGTGCGTCGCGCTGTGCGAGCGGGCGGTCGCGGCGCGCCGGTCGGCGTCGACGACCGCGTGGCCCGGGACGCCCGGGCGCACGTCGCCGTCGACGACGCGGACGGTGTGCACGTGGAGGCCGAGTTCGGGGCGCGTGTCCAGCACGCGGAGGGTGCCGGTGGGGGTGCGGATCTCGCCGGTGTCGCCGACCTGGCCGCCGCTTTCGGCGTAGAACGGGCTGCGGTCGAGGATCACCTCGGCCTCGTCGCCCGCGGACGCGTCGGCGCGGCCGGCGAGCGCCAGGATCCGCGTCTCCGCCTCGGTGGTGTCGTGGCCGACGAACTCGGTGCGGCCGTGCTCGGCGAGCAGGCGCCGGTAGAGGTCGCGGCGCGCGACCGCGGTCCGCTTGGTGTCCCGGCCGGCGTCGTGGGCGCGGCGGCGGCGTTCCTCGACGAGTTCCCCGAACCGGTCCTCGTCGACGGTGAGGCCCGCCGAGCGCGCCGCGTCGAGGGTGAGGTCGATGGGGAAGCCGTAGGAGTCGTGCAGCGTGAACGCGGTCTCGCCGGAGATCGTCCCGGACGAGCGGGAGATCGCCGTGTCGAGGAAGCGGGTGCCCTGCCGGAGCGTCCGCTCGAAGCCCTCCTCCTCGGACGTGACGACGCGCCGGATCAGTTCCGCGTGCGACGCGAGTTCCGGCCACGTCTCGCCGAGGCCGGCGACGACGCTCGCGGTGAGGGGCGCGAGCGCGTCGTCGATGCCGATGCGGCGGGCGTGCAGGATCGCGCGGCGCATGAGCCGGCGCAGGACGTGCCCGCGCCCGTCGGGGGACGGCAGGACGCCGTCGGCGATGAGGAACGCGATGGAGCGGGAGTGCTCGGCGACGATGCGCGCCGACACGGGTTCGTCGTCGCGGTCGGCGAGCTCCCGGACGAGCCGGAGCGTCGGGCCCACGAGGTCGGTCTCGCAGACGCCGTCCGCGTCCTGCAGGATCGCCGCGAGCCGGTCGAGCCCGAGGCCGGTGTCGATGTTCTTCGCGGGGAGTTCGCCGAGGATCGGGTAGCCCTCTTTGGCGGGTCCCTCGCCGCGGAGGTTCTGCATGAAGACGAGGTTCCAGAGTTCCTGGTAGCGCTCCCCGTTCACGGCGGGGCCGCCTTCGGGGCCGTAGCGCGGTCCGCGGTCGTAATGCAGTTCCGAGGAGGGGCCGCAGGGGCCGGGAATGCCCATCGACCAGTAATTGTCCTTCATTCCGAGTCGCTGGATGCGGTCGGACGGGACGCCGATGCGCCGCCAGAGCCGAACTGATTCGTCGTCGTCCAGGTAGACGGTGACCCAGAGCCGGCCGGGGTCGAGTCCGAAGTGCTCGGTGAGCAGCTCCCACGACCAGGAGATCGCCTCTTGTTTGAAGTAGTCGCCGAAGGAGAAGTTGCCGAGCATTTCGAAGAACGTCGTGTGCCGCGCGGTGCGGCCGACGTTCTCGATGTCGGAGGTGCGCACGCACTTCTGCACGGACATCGCCCGGGGGTGGCCGGGCTCCGCCTCGCCGAGGAAGTACGGCTTGAACTGGTTCATCCCCGCGTTCGCCAGCAGCAACGTGGGATCGGAGGGGACGAGCGGGCTGGACGGGACGGCGCGGTGATCGCGTTCGCGGAAGAAGTCCAGGAAGGTCGTGCGGATGTCAGAAGAGCGCATGGAACGGCCTCACGAGGTCGATGGGGTGACGGAGCACACCGCCGAGCCGGGCCGGGCACGACTGCTCGTTCCCCGGCTCGGCGCGGCTAGCTCGCCGCCCCACCTCGTGAAAGGCCATGGTTCTTCCTGACTCGCGGACGTTCGTTTCACGATAGCGCGCGGAGCTTCCGTCCCGCACACCGTTAACGACTCGCCCGCCGACGCGGCGGAGTTCTAGCGTGGTGCGCGTGTACGAATATGTGGGCCCGGCCGAGTTGCTCGACCGGGTCGAGCCCGGCACGTTCGGTGAACCCGTCGGAATGGGGGCGGGCGAGGACGGCGGCGAGCCCTTCACCTACGTCGTCGATCTGGACGGCGTCCTGCGGATTGCGCCCCGCCGCAGCGAGCACGTGTCCTGCGCGGGAGGGCGTCCGGTCCTGGCCGCGGGCGAGATCGTCCTCGAGGGCGGGCGGGTCGTCGAAGTGACGAACCAGTCGACCGGCTACTGCCCCGGCCCCGAGTCGTGGACGGACGTCGCCGCCGCCCTCGACCGCGCGGGCATCGCCCGTCCGGACGGCTTCACGGACGTGTTCGTCTTCCGCCACTGCCCGTCCTGCGCGGAGCTCAACGTGGTCAAGGACGATCACTACGTGTGCGTCTTCTGCGACGCCGATCTGCCGAGGCCCGGTCTCCGAGCACGCCGGGGAGCGCGTCGAGGCCCGTGATGCGGACGACGCCCGCGTGGTCGGGCGCGGGGTCGCCCGAGCGGTCGAGCCAGACGCCGGTCAGGCCCGCGGCGGCGGCGCCCCGCGCGTCCGTGATCAGACGGTCGCCCACGTAGGCGACGGAGCCCGGTTCCAGGCCGAGGCCCGCGCAGGCGGCGTGGAAGATCTCCACGGCCGGTTTCGCGCAGCCGGCCTCGCTCGACGCGGTGAGGTGCGGCAGGCGCTCCGCGAGCCCGAGCCGGTCGAGTTTCGAGCGCTGCTGGCGGACGTCCCCGTTGGTGACCACCCCGAGCGGCAGCCCGCGCGCGGCGAGCGCCGCGAGGGCTGGGACGACGTCCGGGTACGGGCGCCACGCCGCCTCGTACAGGGCCGTGTAGCCGTCGAACCACGCGTCCGCGCGGGCGTCGTCCCAGGTGCCGAGGCCCAGGTCGCGCGCCAGCGCCCGGATGCGGGCCCGGCGCTGGCCGGTGAAGTCGAGTTCGCCCGCGAGGTACCGTTCGATCGCGGCCTCGCCGAGGTCCAGCCAGCGCGGGACGAGCCGGGCGGCGTCGGCGTCCGGGAACGACCGGACGATCGCGTCCGCGGCGGCGCCGTCGTGGTCGAGGAGCGTCCCGTCGAGGTCGAAGAGGACCGCGGCGATCACGCGGTGCGCAGGAAACCGAGGACGGCCGCGGTCAGCTCGGCGGGGGCGTCCTCCTGAACCAGGTGCCCGGCGCCCTCGATCACGCGCAGGCGGGCCCCCGGGACGGCGCCGGCCAGTTCACGGCCCTTGTCCAGGGGGATCCACGTGTCGTCGGCTCCCCAGCACACCAGGACGGGCATCGCCAGTTCGCCGTAGCGGTCCTGGATCTCGTCGGTGTACCGCTGGTCGGCCTGCGCGATCTGGCGGTAGAACGCGGCCTGGCCCGCCTCGTCCAGCCAGGGTTCGACGAGCGCGTCGAGGGTCGCGGGGTGCAGCCCCGGGCTGCTCGCGGACGTCACGTACTCCCGGACGAGCGTGCGGTGCAGCGGCGGCGGAAGCTGCTCGAAGACCGGGGCGTTGGCGCCGACCAGGCGGAAGAACGGCGACCCCCACGGCGCCAGCGCCACCGGGTCGACGAGCGTCAGCGCCCGGTAGCGCGCGCCGTGCAGCAGGTGGGCGCGCAGGGCCACGGCGCCGCCGAAGTCGTGAGCGACGACGAGCGGCTCGTCCAGTTCCCAATGGCCGAGCAGGTCGCGGAAGATCTCGCCCTGCGCGGCGAGCGAGACGTCCTGGCCGTCGCGTTTCTCCGATGCCCCGTATCCGGGCATGTCCCAGACGTACACGCGGTAGGTGCCGGCCAGAGCGCGCGCGACGCCGCGCCATACGAAGGAGGAGAAAGGCGTGCCGTGCAGGAGGACGACGGGTTGCGCGCCCTCCTCTCCGAACACCTCCCACCGCACTTCCCCGGAGGTGCTCGCGTAGCCGCGCCCCAGCTTCCAGCCGTCCACCATGTCCCACCCGTTCGAGAGCTCGCCTTCGGTCGTGACCACGCTCTCATCTCCGCCGGGGCGGTGCGCGGCGCAGGGCCCCGGGAGGCCGGGCGAATCGGGCGGAGCGCCCCGGGTGCTTCCGGAGCCGGGGACCCGGACGCCGGGAAGGGGCGGGCCCCCGACCGGCGTCCGGGGGTGGTCGGGGGCCCGCGTGGCTCGGCCTGCGGGGGCTGGGAGGTTCCCCCGCGCGTGGATCAGCCGAGACCGTTCCTCATGGCGGTGATCAGCTCACCTCCCGTGGTGTCGCCGCTCAGTTCCCAGAAGAACGCCCCGCCGAGGCCCTCGTCGGAGGCCCAGCGCATCTTGCCGTCGATGGTGGAGGGGGTGTCGTAGCTCCACCACTGGCCGCCGCACTTGGCGTAGGCCGTCCCGGCGACCGTTCCGGTGGCGGGGCAGCGGCTCTTGAGGACCTTGTAGTCCTCGATGCCGGCCTCGTAGGTGCCGGGCGCGGCGCCGGTGGCGGTGCCGCCGGGTTCGGACTGGGTGACGCCGGTCCAGCCGCGCCCGTAGAAGCCGATGCCGATCAGCAGCTTGCTCGCGGGCACGCCCATCGAGGTCAGCTTCGCCATCGTGTCGGCGGTGTTGAAGCCCTGCTGGGGGATGCCGGGGTAGGACGTCAGCGGGGAGTGCGGCGCCGTCGGGCCCTGCGCGGCCCACGCGCCGAAGTAGTCGTAGGTCATGGGCAGGTACCAGTCGACGTACTTGGCGGCGCCCGCGTAGTCGGCCTTCTCCAGCTTGCCGCCGTCGCTGGCGTCGGCGGTGATGGCGGCGGTGACCAGGTTGCCGTTCCCGAACTTGGCGCGCAGGGCGCCCATCAGGTTCTCGAACGCCTCGGGGCCGCTGTTGTCGCAGGTGAGGCCGCAGGCGTTGGGGTACTCCCAGTCGATGTCGATGCCGTCGAAGACGTCCGCCCAGCGCGGGTCCTCGACCAGGTTGTAGCAGGACTCGGCGAACGCCTGCGGGTTCTGCGCGGCCTGTCCGAAGCCGCCCGACCAGGTCCAGCCGCCGAACGAGAACAGGACCTTGATGTGCGGGTACATCTTCTTCAGCTTGCGGAGCTGGTTGAAGTTGCCGCGCAGGGGCTGGTCCCAGGTGTCGGCGACGCCGTCCACGCTCTGCTCGGCGGTGTAGGCCTTCTCGTAGTCGGCGAACGAGTCGCCGATCGTGCAGCGGCCGTTCTGGACGTTGCCGAAGGCGTAGTTGATGTGGGTGAGCTTCTCGGCCGAGCCGCTCGTGTGGATGTTCTTGACGTGGTAGTTGCGCTGGTAGATGCCCCACTGCGCGAAGTAGCCGATCACCTTGTCGCCGCCGGGCCCGGGCTGGCCGCCGCCCGCGTCGGTGGTGACGGACACGGCGTTGGACGCGGCCGACACGTTGCCGGCGGCGTCGCGGGCCCTGACCGTGAAGGTGTAGGCGGTCTC
The DNA here is from genome assembly GCF_042675525.1 of Actinomadura sediminis. Lineage (NCBI taxonomy): Bacteria > Bacillati > Actinomycetota > Actinomycetes > Streptosporangiales > Thermomonosporaceae > Actinomadura > Actinomadura sediminis. The sequence goes on along the minus strand of NZ_JBHTJA010000145.1, from coordinate 6,392 downwards.
GGCGGTCAGGCCGGTGACGGTGGTCTGGGTGCCGGTCACCGTCTGCACCTTGCCGGTGCCGTTGTAGACGTCGTAGCCGGTGACGCCGACGTCGTCGGTGGAGGCCGTCCAGGCCAGCGCGACGGTGGTGGCGGACTTGCCGGTGGAGCGCAGCCCGGACGGCGCGGTCGGCGCCTCGGTGTCGCCGCCCGGCCCGCCGGATCCGTCGCACGCGCCGCCGTTGACGGTGCAGCCGGTGAACCAGCCGGGGCCGGTCCCGCTGAACCCGAAGCTCGTGCTGGCGCCCGCCGCGACGGCGCCGTTCCAGCCGGCGTTGGTGAAGGTGTACCGGTTTCCGGAGACGGTCTTCGTCGCGTTCCAGGTCGCGCCGACGGACGTCCCGGACGGCAGGTCGGCGACGAGCGTCCAGCCGTCGATCGCGGCGCCCGTCTCGTTGGTGATCGTGCAGCGGCCCTCGAAGCCGGTGCCCCAGTCGGAGGTCTTGGTACAGGTGGCGGTGACGGTTCCGGCCGACGCGGCCGGGGTCGCCGTGAGGAGTCCGCCGGCCGCCGCGAGGACGGCCGCGCCCGCGAGCGCGATGGCCCGCCGTACGCCCGGTCTTGACATGATTCTCCGTTCGTTCGGCCCCCGAGCAAACAGGAATCCCCGCTCAACTCTTAGGAAAGTTTCCTAAGAATTGGAGCGATGGTAACCGGGCGGGTCCGGCCGTTCAAGAGTGCGCCCGGCGGCCGTGCGGGGACCGGTGGGCGGCGCGGGCGCTGGTCCGGGCGTCGGCCTGCGCACGTACGGGCCGGACGGGCGGCGGAAAAAGTTCAGGCCCCGCCGAACCAGCCGGGCGCGTCCAGCCGCCACGGGTCGCCGGGGGTGAGGGCGCGGAGGTCGTCCTCCAGGGCGCGGACGCGGCCGGGGCCGAGCCGCCGCGACCAGTCGGCGCGGACGCGTTCGAAGGCCCGCTCGGAGCGCTCCAGGACGTCGGCGGCCCGCGGCGTGAGCCGGACGATCTTGCGCCGGGCGTCGCCGGGGTCGGGCACCCGCTCGACGTAGCCCGCGCCCTCGAGCGTCTCGATCATCTTGCCCGCGGCCTGCTTGGACACGCCGAGCCGGCGGCCCAGCTCGGCGGCCGACGAGCCGCCGCGCGTGATCGCCTGGAAGACGAACCCGTGCATGGGCCGCAGGTCGGGGTGCCCGTGGGCGGCCAGGTCGGCGTGGACCTCGTCGATGCACGCGCGGAACGCCAGGAACATCCGCAGCGGCAGCTCGAAGCCGGGGGAGTCGCTTGACATGAAGGACAACCTCGTTGACTATATCGACAACTACATTGTCTAACTTAGGGGATCCGGCCATGACCCTCGTCCGCAACGCCGACGTCCGCCGCACCGAGACACCGAACGGGACGATGACCACGTTCGCGACCCCTGCCCAGGGCGGCACCGCCGGGCTCGCCGTCTGGCGCGTCGACTTCCTCCCCGGCAAGACCGGCCCCCGGCACGCCTTCGACACCGAACAGGTGTGGACGTTCCTGGACGGCGCGGCCACCGTCGACGTCGGCGGCCGCACGCGGCGCGTCGGCCCCGGCGACACGCTCGTCCTGCCCGCGGACGTCCCCCGGCAGATGTCCACCGATCCGGACACCGGGTTCAGCGCCGTCGTCGCCGCCCACGCCGGCTGCCTCGTCTACGACCCGGACGCGCTCGTCGACACCGGCAGATGCGACATCGCGCCGCAGGGCGACGAGCGGCTCGTCCCGCCCTGGGCGCGGTGAACCGGACGCCGCCCTACCCGGCGTTCAGATAGGCCAGGACGGCCAGCACGCGCCGGTTGTCGTCCTCCGACGGGGGCAGCCCGAGCTTGCCGAAGATGCTGTTCGTGTGCTTGCTGACCGCCTTCTCGGTGACGAACATCCGCGCGGCGATCGCCGCGTTCGTCCGTCCCTCGGCCATCAGCCCGAGCACCTCGCGCTCGCGGGGGGTCAGCGCCCGCAGCGGCTCCTCGCGGGCGTGCCGGGTCAGCAGCTGCGCGACGACGTCCGGGTCGAGGGCGGTGCCGCCGCCCGCGACCCGGCGCACCGCCTCGACGAACTGCCTCACGTCCGACACCCGGTCCTTCAGCAGGTAGCCGATGCCGCCGCCGCCGCCCGACAGCAGCTCCCGCGCGTACAACTGCTCCACGTGCTGCGACAGCACCAGCACCGGCAGCCCGGGGACCTCCCGCCGCGCCTCCAGCGCGGCCTTCAACCCCTCGTCGGTGAACGTCGGCGGCAGCCGGACGTCCACGACCGCGACGTCCGGGCGGTGCGTCGTCAGCGCCCGCAGCAGCGACGGGCCGTTGTCGACCGCCTCGACCACCTCGCAGCCGAACGCCTCGAGCAGCCTGATCAGGCCGTCCCGGAGGAGGGCGAGGTCCTCGGCGATGACAACGCGCACGGCAGCTCCATGGTCACGACGGTCGGGCCGCCGGTCGGGCTCGACACCGCCATCGTCCCATCGAACGCGGCCAGCCTGCGCTCGATCCCGCGCAGCCCGCCGCCGGCCGCGGGGTCCGCGCCGCCCGTCCCGTCGTCCCCGACGACCATGCGCAGGCGGGCGCCGTCGTGCTCCACCCGCACCCAGGCGCGCCGCGCGCCCGCGTGCTTGACGACGTTGGCGAGGGACTCCGCGACCGCGAAGTAGGCCGCCGACTCCACCGGGGCGTCGGCGCGGCCGGGCAGCCCGACCCGCACGTCCACCGGCAGCGGCAGGCTCAGCGCCAGCGCCGCCACCGCGCCGTCCAGCCCCCGCTCGGCCAGCACCGGCGGATGGATGCCCCGGACCAGGTCGCGCAGCTCCGTCAGCGCGGTGCCGCCCGCCTCCCGCGCCTCGGCGAGCAGCCGCGCCGCCGCCTCCGGATCGTGCTTCAGCAACTCCTCGGCCAGCCCGATGTTCATGCTCAGCGCGACCAGCCGCGCCTGCGCGCCGTCGTGCAGGTCCCGCTCGATCCGGCGCAGCTCCGCGGCCGACGCGTCCACCGTCCCCGACCGCGTCTCGGTGAGCCGCTCCACCCGCTCAGCCAGCGCGCCCCGCGTCGGCGCGAGCAGCGCCCGGCAGAACAGCGCGTGCCCCTTCAGGAACGCCGTGCCCGCCGGGACCGACACCGCCGCGAGCGCCGCGCCCAGCACGACCGTCCCGGCGTAGCCGAGCACGCCCCAGTCGTCCAGCATCCAGAACGGGCCCCAGCCGTAGTCGGTGACCGTCGCCAGCCACGGCGCGACGAACACGCCCTCCAGCCCGTACAGGGTCAGGCCCCCGCCGAGCACCCCGAAGACGAGCCCCAACGGGGTGTTCAGCAGCGCCCACAGCAGGTCCCGCCACGTCGCCGGGTCGCGCAGCAGCCACCCCAGCAGCCGCCCCGGACCCATGCGGCCGGACGGCCGGGGCCGGTACGGCGACGCGATCCGCACCCCGGACCAGTCCGCCGCCCACGACCGCTGCTGGTTCGCCACGCCGCGCAGCGCCAGCACCATGGCCGGGGTCAGGAAGATCCCCGCGCCGAGCGGGATGAGGAGGACCGACACCACCGTCAGGATGAACAGCGGCAGCCCGACCGCGCACGCCACGATGACCTGGACCAGCCCGCGCACCAGATTGAGGAAGGCCCGCTGGACGACGCCTCCCCGGCGATCGAGAAGCCGCTCGCGCTCGTTCAACGTTCCTCCAGGCGTCCGACGATGCTCTGCGCCCATTCTCGGGCTCCGTGCCCCGGACGGCAGTGGGCTCAAGCCCACGTCCCGCGCGGGCGACGGGTGGAGTTTCGCCCACCCTCTCCGGCGCGCGAGGACACCGAGGCGCCCGCGCGTGCGGGCGCGGCCGGTGCCGGGAGCCCGCCGGACGTGGCCCGCCGGACTCGGCCCACCGGACGTGGCCCACCGGACGTGGCCCGCCGGACGCAGGCCGTACGGTGGGCGGGCGGCGCAGCGGGAGCCGGGGCACGCCGGGTGACAAGACAAGCGGCCCGGTTCCCTGGACAATGCACTGCGACACCCAGGGGAGAAAGCGAATCGAAGTTGTGACAGCGACCACTGGCCAGACGGCCACCGAGCAGACCGTTACCGAGCAGCCCGCCGCGGCGGACGGCCCGCCGCCGATCACCCGCCGGATCGCCGACGAGATCGGCGTCCGCGAAGGACAGGTACGGGTCGCGGTGGACCTGCTCGACGGCGGGGCGACCGTCCCGTTCATCGCCCGCTACCGCAAGGAGGCGACCGGCGCGCTCGACGACGCGCAGCTGCGGGCCCTGGAGGAGCGCCTGCGCTACCTCCGCGAGCTGGACGAACGGCGCGCCGCGATCCTGGAGTCGATCGAGTCGCAGGGCAAGCTGACCGGCGAGCTGCGCGCCCGGATCATGGCGGCCGAGTCGAAGGCGCGGCTGGAGGACGTCTACCTCCCGTACAAGCCGAAGCGGCGCACCAAGGCGCAGATCGCCCGCGAGGCGGGCCTCGAACCGCTCGCCGACCTGCTGCTGGACGACCCGGGCCGCGACCCGCGGGCCGAGGCCGCCGCCTACGTCGACGCCGCGAAGGGCGTCGCGGACGAGACCGCCGCGCTGGAGGGCGCCCGCGCGATCCTCGTCGAGCGGTTCGCCGAGGACGCCGACCTCATCGGCGAACTGCGCGAGCGGATGTGGAAGCAGGGCCGGATGACCTCCCGCGTCCGGGAGGGCAAGGAGGAGGCCGGAGCCAAGTTCTCCGACTACTTCGAGTTCGCGGAGCCGCTGGAGAGGCTTCCCTCGCACCGCGTCCTCGCCCTGTTCCGCGGCGAGAAGGAGGAGATCCTCGACCTCGACCTCGAACCGGAGGAGGAGCCGCGGGAGCCGGGCGTCCGGACGTCCTACGAGGCGGAGATCGCGCGCCGGTTCGGCATCGTCGACCGGGGCCGGCCCGCCGACGGGTGGCTCGCCGACACCGTCCGCTGGGCGTGGCGCACCCGCATCCTGGTGCACCTCGGCATCGACCTGCGCACCCGGCTGCGGCAGGAGGCCGAGGACGAGGCCGTCCGGGTGTTCGCCGCGAACCTGCGCGACCTGCTGCTCGCCGCGCCCGCCGGGTCCCGCGCGACGATGGGCCTGGACCCGGGCCTGCGCACCGGCGTGAAGGTCGCCGTCGTGGACGCCACCGGCAAGGTGACCGCGACCGAGACGATCTACCCGCACGAGCCGCGCCGCAAGTGGGACGAGTCGATCGAGATCCTCGCCCGGCTCGCGCGCGAGCACCGCGTGGACCTCGTGTCGATCGGCAACGGGACGGCGTCCCGGGAGACCGACAAGCTCGCCGCCGACCTGATCGCCCGGCACCCCGACCTGAAGCTCACCAAGATCATGGTGTCCGAGGCGGGCGCGTCGGTGTACTCGGCGTCGGAGTACGCGAGCCGCGAGCTGCCCGGGATGGACGTGTCGCTGCGCGGCGCCGTCTCGATCGCCCGGCGGCTGCAGGACCCGCTCGCCGAGCTCGTCAAGATCGACCCCAAGTCGATCGGCGTCGGCCAGTACCAGCACGACGTCTCCGAGGTGAAGCTGTCGCGCTCCCTCGACGCCGTCGTCGAGGACTGCGTGAACGCCGTCGGCGTCGACGTCAACACCGCCTCCGCGCCGCTGCTGACCCGCGTGTCCGGCATCGGCGAGGGCCTCGCGGAGAACATCGTCGCGCACCGCGACGCCAACGGCCCGTTCCGCAGCCGCGACGGGCTCAAGGGCGTGCCGCGGCTCGGCCCGAAGGCGTTCGAGCAGTGCGCGGGCTTCCTGCGCATCCGCGGCGGCGACGACCCGCTGGACGCGTCGTCGGTCCACCCCGAGTCGTACCCGGTGGTGCACCGCATCCTCGGGGCGGCGGGCGGCGACATCAACGGGCTGATCGGCAACACGGCCGTGCTGCGCGGCCTGCGCCCGGAGGAGTTCGTCGACGAGACGTTCGGCCTGCCGACCGTCACCGACATCATCGCCGAACTGGAGAAGCCGGGCCGCGACCCGCGTCCGGCGTTCCGGACGGCCGCGTTCAAGGAGGGCGTCGACAAGCTCTCCGACCTCGAACCCGGCATGATCCTCGAGGGCGTCGTGACGAACGTCGCCGCGTTCGGCGCGTTCGTGGACGTCGGCGTGCACCAGGACGGGCTCGTCCACATCTCCGCGATGTCCGACAAGTTCGTGTCCGATCCGCGCGAGGTCGCCAAGCCCGGCGACATCGTCCGGGTCAAGGTGCTGGACGTCGACCTCCAGCGCAAGCGCATCTCGCTGACGCTGCGGCTGGACGACGAGCCGGGCGGCGAGCAGGGCGGCGGCCGGCGCGGCGACTCCCGCGACCGGCGGCAGGGCCGCGGCGGCCAGGCCGGCGGCGGTGGCGAGAACGGCGCCGAGGGCGGCGGCGG
>NZ_JBHTJA010000144.1:0-13315 GCF_042675525.1 Actinomadura sediminis | reverse complement strand
GCCGCCATCAGGGCGCGCCCGGGGCGCCGCAGGCCCTGCTCGTCCCGTTCGGCGCCGGGCCGGGGCTGGCGCTGGCCCTGCCGCTGCGGGACGCGGGCGCCGGCGCCGCGCTGTTCGGCCTGTCGCTGTGCTTCCCCGCGGTGCTCGCGGGGCAGCTCGCCGCGCTGTCGCTGCAGGCGGCGTCGCTGGCGCGGATCGGCCCGGGAACGGACGCGCAGCGGCTCGCCGGTCTCGTCCAGGGGCAGCGCACGTGGCTGCTGGCGGCCGCCGCGGCGGCGGCCGTCATCGCCGCGCTCGCGGTGCGCGCCGCGCGCGGAGCCCCGGACGCGCACCGGGCGGCGGGCCGGCACTGCGCGGCGAACACCGCCCGCGCTCCGGCGGCCCGGTAGGATTCGCGCGCATATCCAACCTTCCTGAGGAGATTCACTCGTGTCCGAGCGCACTCTTGTCCTGGTCAAGCCCGACGGCGTCCGCCGCGGCGTGGTCGGCGAGGTCGTCTCGCGGATCGAGCGCAAGGGCCTGAAGCTCGTCGCGCTGGAACTGCGCACCCTGGCCCGCGAGACGGCCGAGGCCCACTACGAGGAGCACGCGAGCAAGCCGTTCTTCGGCGAGCTGGTCGAGTTCATCACCGGCGGCCCGCTGGTCGCGATGGTCGTCGAGGGCCCCCGCGCGATCGAGGCGTTCCGTTCGCTGGCCGGCGCCACCGACCCGGTCAGCGCCGCCCCCGGCACCATCCGCGGCGACTTCGCCCTGGAGATCGGCGAGAACATCGTGCACGGCTCCGACTCGACCTACTCGGCCGAGCGGGAGATCAAGCTGTTCTTCCCGGAACTGGGCTGACGGCGATCGAGGACGCGCGGGCCGGAAACCTCCGGCCCGCGTCTCTTTAACTAAAACAAGCCTGGTCAGCACCCGTTTTTTCGGTGACTCGCGGCCCCGGGGTGCCTGCCCTGACAGCCACTCTCGCGTTACCATGGACACGCCGCTATGAACGCCCGACAATCGTGAAGGGCTCCCTTTTTCATGGGTAACAAGCTGTCGTTTCTCGGCCGTGACATGGCGGTCGATCTGGGCACCGCCAACACGCTGGTCTACGTGCGCGGGCGTGGCATCGTCCTCAACGAACCGTCCGTCGTCGCGATCAACACCAACACGGGGAAGATCGTGGCCGTGGGCATCGAGGCGAAGCGGATGATCGGCCGCACGCCCGGCAACATCGTCGCCGTCCGCCCGCTCAAGGACGGCGTCATCGCCGATTTCGACGTCACCGAGCGGATGCTCCGCTACTTCATCCAGAAGGTCCACAAGCGCCGGCACTTCGCCAAGCCGCGGATCGTGGTGGCCGTCCCGAGCGGGATCACCGGCGTGGAGCAGCGCGCCGTCAAGGAGGCCGGCTACCAGGCCGGCGCCCGCCGCGTCTACATCATCGAGGAGCCCATGGCCGCCGCCATCGGCTCCGGGCTGCCCGTCTACGAGCCGACCGGCAACATGGTCGTCGACATAGGGGGCGGCACCACCGAGGTCGCCATCATCTCCCTCGGCGGGATAGTCACGAGCCAGTCGGTCCGCGTCGGCGGCGACGAGCTCGACCAGGCGATCATCTCCTTCTCGAAGAAGGAATACTCCCTCATGCTGGGGGAACGGACCGCCGAGGAGATCAAGATGGCCATCGGTTCGGCCTATCCCGGCGGCGACGAGGAGCCGCACGCCGAGATCCGCGGCCGCGACCTGGTCAGCGGGCTGCCGAAGACCGTCGTGATCTCCGCTGAGGAGGTGCGGCGGGCCATCGAGGAGCCGGTCAACAGCATCGTTGACGCGGTGAAGACCACGCTCGACAAATGCCCGCCCGAGCTTTCGGGGGACATCATGGACCGTGGTATCGCGCTCACCGGCGGCGGCGCGCTGCTGAAGAACCTGGACGAGCGGCTCCGCGAGGAGACCGGCATGCCGATCCACCTCGTGGACAACCCGCTCGACTCGGTGGCGCTCGGCACGGGCAAGTGCGTGGAGGACTTCGAGTCCCTCCGCCAGGTCCTCGTCCCCGAACCCCGTCACTGAGCCCCTCGCGGCACCACTAGGCGGCTCCACTAGAAACGGGGAGGTCGGTGGGTGAGGGACACCCGGCGCACCCGCGTGATCCTCGGCGTGCTGCTCGTCGCGGCGCTCACGATGATCACCATTGACCACCGCGGCGGGGACGACTCCCCGCTGCGCGGCCTGCGCGGACTCGGCGCGACGGTGTTCGGCCCGGTCGAGCACGCGTCCGCCGCGATCGTCCGGCCGATCGGCAACAGCTTCGACGCGATCACCGACGCGCCCGGCCAGCGGCGCCGCGCCGAACGGCTCGCGCGGCAGAACCAGCGGCTGCGCGAGCAGCTCCGCTCGGCGCAGCTCGACAAGGACCACGCCGAGCAGCTCCGCAGGCTGCTCGGCACCGCCGGGATGGGCGGGTACGAGATCGCCGCCGCGCGGGTGATCTCCGCCGGGCACGGTTACGAGGACACCGTCACCATCGACATCGGCAGCCGCAGCGGCATCAAGCCCGACATGACGGTGATGAACGCGCAGGGCCTCGTCGGGCGCGTCACCCGCGTCGGCCCCGCCACCGCGACCGTCCTGCTCGCCACCGACCAGACGTCGTCGGTCGGCGCGCGGCTCGAGGCGTCCAAGGAGATCGGCGTCCTGCAGGGCCGCGGCCGGCACGGGCGCGGCGCCGACGAGTCCCCGCTGCGGTTCCAGCTGCTCAACGCGGCCGCACCGATCAAGGTCGGGCAGCGCATCGTCACGTTCGGCTCGCAGGGCCAGCGCCCGTACGTGCCGGGCGTCCCGATCGGCGTCGTCGAACGCGTCGAGCAGGGCACCGGCGGGCTCACCCGCACCGCCCACGTCCGCCCGTTCGTCCGGTACAGCGCCCTGGACGTCGTCGCCGTCGTCGTCGCGCCGCCCAAGACGGACCCGCGCGACTCGGTGCTGCCGCCCAAACCGGAACCGACCCCCACGCCCACCCCCACGCCGTCGCGGACGCCGCGGCCGAGCGGATCACCGAGCCCCGGCGCGTCGCCCGACGGCGAGACCGAGGCGCGGCCGAGCGGCGAGCGGAGCCCGTCCCCGCAATCGAGCACGGGAGAGTGACGTGCTGAACCCACCGGACCAGTCACCGGCCGGCCGGGGCCTGGTCACCGCGCTGGTCGCCGCGGCCGCCCTGATCCTGCAGGTGTCGGTGGCGAACCGGCTGCCGCTGCCCGGCGGCGTCCAGCCCGACCTGGTGCTGCTCACCGTGGTCGCGCTGGCGCTCGTCGCCGGATCCGGAACCGGCATGATCACCGGTTTCTGCACGGGCCTCGCCGCCGACATCGTCCCGCCCGCCGACCACACCATCGGGCGTTACGCGCTCGTCTACTGCCTCATCGGCTACCTGTGCGGCATCGCCGCCGAGGGCGTCGACCGCCAGTCCGCCGTGCCGTTCTTCGGCGTCGCCGCGGGCGCCCTCGCCGGGATCGTCCTGTACGGCGCGACGGGCATGCTGCTCGGCGACCCGCGCGCCGACTGGGCCACCGTGTCCGGCGTCGTCCCGCTTCAGGTCCTGTACACCGCGATCGCCAGCCCGTTCGTGGTGTGGGCGGTGCTGCGCGCCACCCGCCGGTACGAACGCGGCGAGCGCGGCGCCCGCGGCGACCGCTTCGCGGTGCCCGCCGCCCGCTACCGCGCGATGTCGGGGCGGAGCGGGAACCTGTGAACCCGCGGACGCACTTCCGGCTCGTCGTGCTGTACGTGCTCGTCGGGGCGCTGCTGCTCGTCCTGCTCGGCCGCCTGTGGACCCTGCAGATCCTCGACGGCGAGCGGTACGCGTCGATCGCCGCGCAGAACCGCACCCGCGACATCGTCGTCCCGGCGCTGCGCGGCATGATCCTGGACGACCGGGGCCGGCCGCTCGCGCGCAACCAGAGCTCCCTCGTCGTGTCGGTCGACCGGACGGCGCTCGCCCGGCAGGGCGACGGCGGCGAGGCCGTCCTGCGGCGCCTGGCGAAGGTCCTCGGCACGACCCACGAGGACATCCAGAAGAAGACCCGGCTGTGCGGCCCGACCGTCCAGCGGCCGTGCTGGCCCGGGTCGCCGTACCAGCCGATCCCCGTCGAGGACGACACCGACCCCAGGGCCGCGCTGCAGATCATGGAGCGCAAGGAGGACTTCCCGGGCGTCACCGCGCAGATCCAGCCGACCCGGGTGTACCCGAAGCCGCACGGCGCGTCCGCCGTCCAGACCCTCGGTTACCTCCAGCCCATCACCGAGGAGGAGATGGCCGAGCGCGAGGGCATCAAGGTCACCGGGTACAGCGCCGTCGACCTCGTCGGCCGCGCCGGGCTGGAGGGGCAGTACGACGATGCGCTGCGCGGCGAGGCCGGATACCGCCGGGTGCTCGTCGACAGCCAGGGCCGCGTCACCGGCATCGCCGAGGAGAAGGCGCCGACGCCCGGCGCCCACCTCGTCACCAGCATCGACGCCGAGGTGCAGGGCGCCGCGGAGAAGGCGCTGAAGGAGGGCATCGACGCCGCGCGCAAGGGCGGCAGCCCCGCCGACTCCGGCGCCGCCGTCGTCATGGACGTCAAGACCGGCCGGATGATCGCGATGGCGAGCTACCCGTCGTACGACCCGAGCGTCTGGACCGGCGGCATCTCCCAGGAGAAGTACGACGCCCTCCTCGGCGAGAAGAACAACAACCCGCTGATCTCCCGGGTCACGCAGGGCATGGGCCCGCCCGGTTCGACCTTCAAGGTGTCGTCGGTGGCCGCCGCGATCCGCGCCGGATACGACCTGCACGGCACGTACAACTGCCCCGGGTCGTACATGGTCGGCAGCCGCGCGTTCAACAACTTCCAGAGCGCCAACCTCGGCCCGATGAACCTGCACACCGCGCTCGTGAAGTCCTGCGACACGATCTTCTACAAGTTCGCGCACGAGATGTGGATGCGCAACGGCGGCCGGAACGCGCCGCCGGACGCCAAGAACCCGATGGTGGAGACGGCCCGCGACTTCGGGTTCGGCTCCCTCACCGGGATCGACCTGCCCGCCGAGAGCGAGGGCCGCATCCCCGACGCGAAGTGGAAGCGCGAGTACTGGGAGGCGACCAAGGACGCCAGCTGCAAGCACGCCAAGACCGGCTACCCGAAGGTCGCCAAGACCGACCCGGCCCGCGCCGCCTACCTCAAGCAGGTCGCCCACGAGAACTGCGCCGAGGGCATGGTGTGGCGGGCCGGCGACGCCGCCAACCTGTCGATCGGGCAGGGCAACGTGATGGTGACCCCGCTGCAGCTCGTCCGCGCGTACGCGGCGCTCGCCAACGGCGGGAAGCTGCACACGCCGCGCATCGGCGTCGCGGTCGTCCGGCCGGACGGCTCGGTCGTCCGGAAGATCGACGCGCCGGAGCCGACGAGGCTCCCCGTGGACGACAAGGTCCTCGCCTACATGCGGGACGCGCTCGCGGACGTCCCGAAGGAGGGCACGGCCGCCGGGGCGTTCAACGGGTTCGACCTCAAGCGCGTCGCCGTCGGCGGCAAGACGGGGACGGCCGAACGCTGGGGCCAGGAGGACATGTCCTGGTTCGCGTCGTTCGGCCCGGTGAAGGACCCGCGGTACGCCATCGTCGCGATGGTCTCCCAGGGCGGCTACGGCGCCCAGACCTCCGGCCCGATCGTCCGCAAGATCTGGGAGGCGATGTACGGGACGAAGGACCGCGAGCCCATCCTCGACGACGGCCGCCTGCCCACCGGCGTGCCGCGGATGCCGGCCCAGGGCGCGGCGCCGTGATCACCGGGTCCAAGGCCGGGACGGTCGAGGGGTACGCGACGCGCCCGCGGTGGCGCGGCCGCGTCGCCGCGCTGCGCGGGCTCGACTGGCCGCTGTGCCTGTCGGTGCTGGCCCTCTCGGTGATCGGCGCGCTCCTGGTCCGCTCCGCGACGTTCCACTCGCTGCTCGAACAGGGCCAGGACCCCAACGGCTTCGTCAAGCGGCACGCCCTCAACATGCTGATCGGGTTCGCCCTCGGCGCCGTCGTGTCCCTGCTGGACTACCGGCTGCTGCGCGCGTACGTCCCGATCCTGTACGGCCTGGCGTGCGCGGGCCTCGTCGCCGTCCTGACGCCGCTCGGCGCCACGATCAACGGGTCGCACTCGTGGATCGTCATCGGCGGCGGTTTCCAGATGCAGCCGTCGGAGTTCGCGAAGGTCGGCCTCGTCGTGCTGCTCGCGATGATCCTCGGCGAGCCCCGGGACGGCGAGATCGGCCCGGGCACCCGCGACATCCTGTTCGCGCTCGTCCTGGCGGGCGTCCCGGCCGCGCTGATCCTCATGCAGCCCGACCTCGGCACCACGCTGGTGTTCATCGCGGTCGTCTTCGGCATGCTGGTGATCTCCGGGACGCGCAAGCGGTGGATCTTCGGGCTGGTCGGCGGCGCCGCGTTCGCGATCTTCTCCGTGTGGTTCTTCGGGCTGCTGGAGGACTACCAGATCGACCGGTTCACCGCGTTCCTCGATCCCGACGCCGACCCGCGCGGCGCCGGCTACAACGCCCGCCAGTCGCGCATCGCCGTCGGCTCCGGCGGCCTGGACGGCCAGGGGCTCTTCCAGGGCGAGCAGACCAGCGGCAACTTCGTCCCCGAGCAGCAGACCGACTTCATCTTCACGGTCGCGGGGGAGGAGCTCGGGTTCATCGGCGCCGCCGCGATCGTGCTGCTGATCGGCGTCGTCCTGTGGCGGGGCCTGCGCATCGCCACCCAGGCCGCCGACCTGTTCGGGACGCTCGTCGCCACCGGCGTCGTCTGCTGGTTCGGCTACCAGGCGTTCCAGAACATCGGGATGACGGTGGGCCTGATGCCGATCACCGGGCTGCCGCTGCCGTTCGTGTCCTACGGCGGATCCGCGACGTTCGCGAACATGATCGGGTTCGGCCTGCTGCAGGCGGTCCACCTGCGCCGCAGACCGTTCGACTGACCGGTTGGACGGAAGTTCGCCGGACAGGTCCGCCCGGCGGGTCCGATCGGCGGGTTCGATCGGCGGGTTCGATCGGCGAGTTCGATCGGCGCTGCCGGATCGGTAGGCTGGTTCGTCCATCCCATGTCCACTGCACGGAGGACGCCGTCATGCCCATCGAATCGCTCTTCCCACGGCTGGAGCCCCTGCTCCCGGGCGTGCAGAAGCCGATTCAGTACGTCGGCGGTGAGCTGAACTCGCAGGTCAAGGACTGGGACGACGCCGAAGTCCGGTGGGCGCTCATGTACCCGGACGCCTACGAGGTCGGGCTCCCGAACCAGGGCGTGCAGATCCTCTACGAGATCCTCAACGAGCGCGAGGGCGTCCTCGCCGAGCGCACGTACGCGGTCTTCCCGGACATGGAGGCCGTCATGCGGGAGCACGGCATCCCGCAGTTCACCGTGGACGCCCACCGTCCCGTCGGGGCGTTCGACCTGTTCGGCGTGTCGTTCTCCACCGAGCTCGGCTACACCAACCTGCTGACCGCCCTCGACCTCGCGGGCATCCCGCTGGACGCCGCCGACCGCACCGACGAGCACCCGATCGTCATCGCGGGCGGCCACGCCGCGTTCAACCCCGAGCCGATCGCCGACTTCCTCGACGCCGCCGTCCTCGGCGACGGCGAGGAGATCGTCCTGGCGATCACCGAGGTCGTCCGCGAGTGGAAGGCCGAGGGCGAACCCGGCGGCCGCGACGAGCTCCTGATGCGCCTCGCGGCGTCCGGCGGCGTGTACGTCCCGCGCTTCTACGACGTCGAGTACCTGCCCGACGGCCGCATCAAGCGGGTCGCGCCGAACCGCCCGGGCGTCCCGTGGCGGGTCGAGAAGCACACGGTCATGGACCTCGACCAGTGGCCGTACCCGAAGAAGCCCCTCGTGCCGCTCGCCGAGACCGTCCACGAGCGGTACAGCGTCGAGATCTTCCGGGGCTGCACCCGCGGCTGCCGGTTCTGCCAGGCCGGCATGATCACCCGTCCCGTCCGGGAACGGTCGATCACCACCATCGGCGACATGGTCGAGACCGGCCTGCGGGAGTCGGGCTTCCAGGAGGTGGGCCTCCTCAGCCTCTCCAGCGCCGACCACAGCGAGATCGGCGACGTCGCCAAGGGCCTCGCCGACCGGTACGAGGGCACGAACACCTCGCTGTCGCTCCCGTCCACCCGCGTGGACGCCTTCAACATCACGCTCGCGAACGAGTTCTCCCGCGGCGGCCGCCGCTCCGGCCTCACCTTCGCCCCCGAGGGCGGTTCCGAGCGCATGCGCAAGGTGATCAACAAGATGGTCACCGAGGACGACCTGATCCGCACCGTCACCACCGCCTACGAGAACGGCTGGCGGCAGGTCAAGCTCTACTTCATGTGCGGCCTGCCGACCGAGGAGGACGAGGACGTCCTCGCAATCGCCGACATGGCCAAGCGGGTCATCGCCGCCGGCCGCGCGGCGACCGGCCGCAAGGACATCCGCTGCACGGTCTCGATCGGCGGGTTCGTGCCCAAGCCGCACACCCCGTTCCAGTGGGCCGCGCAGTGCGACCACGAGACCGTCGACGCCCGCCTGCGCGCCCTCAAGGACGCCCTGCGCGGCGACAAGGAGTACGGCCGCGCGATCGGCCTGCGCTACCACGACGGCAAGCCGTCGGTCATCGAGGGACTGCTGTCGCGCGGCGACCGCCGCGTCGGCCGCGTCGTCCGCGCCGTCTGGGAGGACGGCGGCCGCTTCGACGGCTGGAGCGAGCACTTCTCCTACGAGCGTTGGACGGCCTGCGCGGAGCGGGCCCTCGCCGACGAGCCCGTCGATCTCGACTGGTACACCGTCCGCGAGCGCGACGAGGTCGAGGTCCTGCCCTGGGACCACCTCGACGCCGGGCTCGACCGCGAGTGGCTCTGGCAGGACTGGCAGGACGCCGTCGACGAGACCGAGGTCGACGACTGCCGCTGGACCCCCTGCTACGACTGCGGCGTCTGCCCCACCATGGGCACCGATATCCAGATCGGCCCCACGGGCAAGAAGCTCCTCCCCCTCTCCGTCGTCTGAATCCGCGTTCCGCGCGGCGGTCCGGACGGGTGACGGGGGCCGGGCGTCCTCATCGGGGGGCGGGGCACCGTACTCTATAGGGAGACGTTTTCACACTCGGCACGAGTAGGAAGGACGAGAGCCCTGGCACCCAAGCCGGAGGGACCGGCACCGGCCCCCGTGATCCAGCGCCTGCGCGTCCGTTATGCCAAGCGCGGCAGGCTGCGGTTCACGAGCCACCGCGACATTTCCCGGGCCGTGGAACGCGCCGTGCGGCGCGCCGGGATCCCCGTCGCGTTCAGTGCCGGATTCACCCCCCACCCGAAGATCTCGTACGCGGGTGCGGCGGCGACCGGGGTTGCCAGTGAGGCCGAGTACCTCGAAATCGGGCTCACCGAGACCCGCGACCCTGCGCGGGTGCGGGCCGATCTCGACGCGGCCCTGCCGCCCGGACTCGACATCGTCGATGTCGTGCCGGTGCGGGCGGGCGGCGCCGGAGACGCGCCGGTGAAACCGGGCGCGTTCGCCGATCGGCTCGAGGCGTCCGAGTGGCGGATCCGGCTGGACGGCGTGGCCCCGGGCGACGCCGCCGCGGCCGTGGCCGCCTTCCTGGACGCCGACGTCATCGAGGTCGAGCGCCTCACCAAGAAGGGGCGGCGCCGGTTCGACGTGCGCGCCGCGGTCGCTGTGCTCGAGGCGGAGGCCGACGAGCCGGACCGGCGCGCCGCGGAGGCGGCGGATGCCCCTTGTGCGATACTTCGAATGGTTGTTCGGCATTCCACACCCGCCGTTCGACCCGACGACATCCTCACCGGTCTGCGCCAGGTCGCCGACCTCGCGCCGCCGTCACCGCCGATGGTGACCAGGCTGGCGCAGGGGCCCCTGGACGCGGCCACCGGTGGCCTCGGGGATCCTCTGGATCCCGACCGGGAGATCGGCCCGCCGTCCGGCGACGACGCCGCGGCGACCGGCGGCCCGCAACGGCCGCGGCCCGGGGAGCCCGCGAGCGCGGATGCCGTCGGCGCCCGCCCGTGAGGCCGAAGCCGTGGTGACACGGAACCGGTCCGCAGGGACGGTGGGCGCGCCCCCGACGACTTCGTCGTCACCGCCGGACGACGGCGGTGGCGGCACCGACTGACGGAGAGTTCCCGTGCGGCGCACCGCACCGATCCGCCGAAGGGCGGAACGCGCGGTCGCGCCCGGGAGCCTGACGGGAGATTGCCCGCATGCTGGATAACGAAGCCGATTCGGCGCAGGCCGAAGGCACCGATAACGAGAACACCGCCGCGAGCGAGACGAACGGCACGGGAGGCTCGGGCGTGACGTCGCGCCCGCGCCGCCGCGCCAGCCGTCCCGCCGGACCGCCGCCCGAGGTCGAGGAGGAACCCGCGGCTCCGCCCGCCGCGGCGAGCACCGCGGCGGACGAGACGTCCGACGAGGAGGAGTCCGGCGACGAGCCGTCCGGCGACGCCGCGCAGGCCGAGAGCGACGCGCAGGCCGAGAGCGCGCGGGACACCGCGCCGGACGAGGCCGCGCAGGAGCCCGTCGCCGAGGAGCGGGCGGACGAGCCCGCGGCCGCCGAGGAGCCCGCGGCCGCCGAGGAGCCCGCGGCGCCGAAGAAGACCACCCGGACGCGGACCCGCAGGAGCACGAAGGCCGCCGAGCCGGCCCCGCCCCCCGAGACCGCCCCGTCCGCCGAGACCGCCGAGCCCGTCCCGCCGACCGGCGCCGAGACGTCCCCGGAGCTCGAGGGCGAGGCCGCGAAGAAGACGGACGAGAAGGCCCCCGCCGCCCGGACCCGCACCCGCCGCCGCACCGCCGCCGCGAAGACCGCGGAGCCGCCCGCCGAGACCGCCGAGCCGCCCGCCGCGTCCGCCGAGGTGCCGCCCGCGCCGACCGTCCCGCCCGCCGTCCCGTCCGTTCCGGAGGTCCCCGCCGTCCCGGTGGCCGGGGCCGTGCCCGGCACCGGCGAGGTGTCGGAGACCGAGCCCGCGAGCGGCGTCGCCGTGCCCGGCGTGACCTTCCAGCCGCCCATGGTGGTGTTCCAGCCGCCGCAGCCGAAGCCGGAGGACGCCGCCCGCCGCGAGGAGGCGGTCAAGGCCGCCGCCGAGACGGCCGAGCGCGAGGCCGACGAGGAGACCGACGAGCGCGCCGACGAGCGCGCCGACGAGCGCGCCGACGACGACTCCGAGGACCGTCCGTCCCGCCGCAGGCGCCGCCGCGGCGGCCGCGGCCGGGGCCGCAACGGCAAGGACGGCGCCGACGACGACGCCCAGGGCGGCGAGGACGCCGAGGAGGAGCCCGCCCCCGCCGACAAGGGCCGGGCGGAGAAGGCCGACAAGTCCGACAAGGCCGACAAGGCCAAGGACCGCTCCAGGTCCGAGAAGTCCAAGGCGGCGAAGGCCAAGGACGCCAAGGAGCAGCCCGAGGACGCCGACGCCGAGGCCGAGGACGACGCCGGGGACGCCGACGACGAGTCCGGCCAGGGCGGGACGAGCCGGCGCCGGCGCCGCCGCAGGCGCCGTTCGGGCGGCGACGGCGACGGCACCGGCGGCCCCGACGATCCGCCGAACACCGTCGTGCACGTCCGCGACTCGCGGACGGTCGAGGACGAGGTCCAGTCCGTGCGCGGGTCCACCCGCCTGGAGGCCAAGAAGCAGCGCCGCCGGGAGGGCCGCGAGCAGGGCCGCCGCCGCCCGCCGGTGATCACCGAGGCGGAGTTCCTGGCCCGCCGCGAGTCGGTCGAGCGGGTCATGGTCGTCCGGCAGGAGGGCGATCGGACGCAGATCGCCGTCCTCGAGGACGACGTGCTGGTCGAGCACTACGTGAACCGCGCGACGCACCAGTCGTACGTCGGGAACGTGTACCTCGGCAAGGTGCAGAACGTGCTGCCGTCGATGGAGGCGGCGTTCGTCGACATCGGCAAGGGCCGCAACGCCGTCCTGTACGCGGGCGAGGTCAACTGGGACGTGGCCGGGCTGGTGGGGCAGCCGCGCCGCATCGAGTCGGCGCTGAAGTCGGGCCAGTCGGTGCTGGTGCAGGTCACCAAGGACCCCCTCGGCCACAAGGGCGCCCGGCTGACCAGCCAGGTCTCGCTGCCCGGCCGCTACCTGGTGTACGTGCCGGACGGCTCGATGACCGGCATCAGCCGCAAGCTCCCCGACAAGGAGCGCAGCCGCCTCAAGCAGATCCTCAAGAAGGTCATGCCCGACAACGCGGGCGTGATCGTGCGGACGGCGGCGGAGGGCGCCACCGAGGAGGAGCTGTCGCGCGACGTGTCGCGCCTGGCGGCCCAGTGGGAGAGCATCCAGAAGAAGGTCAAGAACGCGTCGGCGCCGTCGCTGCTGTACGGCGAGCCGGACCTGACCATCCGCGTCGTCCGCGACATCTTCAACGAGGACTTCAGCAAGCTCGTCGTGTCCGGCGCGGACGCGTGGGACACGGTGTCGGAGTACGTCGAGTACGTCGCGCCGCACCTCGCCGACCGCGTCGAGCGGTGGACGGACGACCAGGACGTGCTGGGCGCGTTCCGCATCGACGAGCAGATCGCGAAGGCGCTGGACCGCAAGGTGTGGCTGCCGTCCGGCGGGTCGCTGGTGATCGACCGCACCGAGGCGATGACGGTCATCGACGTCAACACCGGGAAGTTCACCGGGCAGGGCGGCAACCTCGAGGAGACCGTCACCCGCAACAACCTGGAGGCGGCCGAGGAGATCGTCCGGCAGCTCCGGCTGCGCGACATCGGCGGCATCGTCGTGATCGACTTCATCGACATGGTGCTGGAGAGCAACCGTGACCTGGTGCTGCGCCGCCTGGTCGAGTGCCTGTCGCGGGACCGTACCAAGCACCAGGTCGCCGAGGTCACCTCGCTGGGCCTCGTGCAGATGACCCGCAAGCGCGTCGGGCAGGGCCTGCTGGAGGCGTTCTCGGAGACGTGCGAGTCGTGCAACGGCCGCGGCATCCACGTGCACCTGACGCCGGTCGATCTGAAGGCCGAGAAGGACGCGGGCGGACGGCGCCGCAAGCGCAAGGGCGAGGTCGAGCGGGCCGTCGAGGACAAGCTGGCGAAGTCGGAGAAGGCCGAGGCGAAGGCCGCCAAGGGCGAGGCGAGGCCGGAACCGGCGAAGGCGGAGCCCGCGCGGGGCCGGAAGGGCCGCCAGGCGAAGGCCGCGGCCGCCGCCGAGCCGGCCGAGGCGCCCGCCCAGCCCGCGGCCGACGAGGCCGCCGAGCCGGTGCGGACGCGGCCGAAGACGTCGCGGCCGGCCAAGCGCCCGGCCG
>NZ_JBHTJA010000143.1:0-13562 GCF_042675525.1 Actinomadura sediminis | reverse complement strand
CCCGGACCGCACCGCACCGGACGCGCCCGCGGGCCCGCGCCCGCCCCGCCCGGCGCCTCCGCCCGTCCGCTCACCGCCCGGCGGGGGCCCGGACGCCCGCGGCCCGCGAGCCGCGGCCGAGTTCAGGCCCGAACTCTCCCGTCCGACGAACCCGCGCTCGCCTCCGCTCGGCCCGTGCGAGCCCGTGGCCCGGCGCGAGCCCGGCCGAGCGGAGGCCCGTGCCCACGGCCGGAGAGCCCACGCCCGCCGCCACCCGAGGCCCACCCTCCCCGGGCCCGGCGGGCGCACGGCTCCCCGGCCGGGAGCCCGCGGCCGATTACCGAGCCGGCGACCACCCGGCCGGTACGCCCCGGCGGTGCAGCCGGCAGCCGGTTCCCTGCCGGTGCGTCGGGCGGGCACGCCCCGGCGGGTCTCCGCACCCCGGCTCTCGTGCCGACGCGGAGCTCGCCCCGGCGGGCGCCATCGCGGCGCGGGCCGGGCCCGGGCAGCGGCTCCGGGCCCCTCGGCCACTGCAAGTGCGGGGCGGACCGATCACTCGGCCCTCCCCTGACGTCTCCCCGGCGGTCGCCTTCCCTCCGGCCGCCGAGGACTCTCCCGAACATCACGCGGGTGTCGGCGCGGCGCCCGTCCCCGTCCCGCCGGCCGGGTGCGCACGACCCGGCGGCCCGTTCCCGGAAAGGAGGTGAGCGACCGGTTCCAACCCGACCGGCCACGCGCCGGTGACCCTCAGGCGGCCGGTACTCCGTCCGACCCCCGTCTCGGCCGCCACGCAGTCAGGGATCGCTGCGGAGCCGGGCCCGCGAGGCGCGTACGCCTCGCGGGCCCGCGCTCATGCCGTCGACCGGGCGGTCGCGGCCGGCGCCCGTCAGAGCCTCCGGCGCCAGACCTGCCCGTGGATCGTGTCGCCGAAGCGGGCGACCGGCGGTTCCTCCTCGGCGAGGACGAAACCGGCGCGGGCGTACACGCGGTGCGCGGGGCGCTGGAGGGCCGTCGTCCACAGCATGATCTCCGAGTATCCGGCGTTCCCGGCGAAGCGGACGCACTCGTCCACCAGCGCCGCGCCGACACCGGCACCGCGCGCACCCGGTTCGACGTGCAGGAGGCGCAACTGGGCGACGTCGTCGTCGCGGCGGACGCAGAACACGGCGCCGACGCGCTCGCCGTCGAGTTCGGCGATCCAGGCGTTCTCGCGCTCCGGGTCGTGGTCGTCGACGTAGCCGGCGACGACCTTCGCGACGAGGGCCTCGTACGTGCGGTCCCAGCCGCATTCGGCGTCGTAGAGGGCGCCGTTGCGCTCGACGATCCAGCCGAGGTCGCCCGGGCGCGGCGGGCGGAGCACCGGCCCGGCCGTCCCACCGGCCGGACGGCGGTCGCCGAGGACGGCCTCGACGGTGCGCATGGCGGCGAGCAGCCGTGCCCGGTCCGCGTCGGAGACGCCGGCGAGCAGCGCGCGGACCTCGCCCGCCGACCGTTCGTCCACCAGCGCGAACACCTCGCGGCCGCGCGGGGTGAGCCGGACGACCTGGCGGCGGGCGTCCGCCGCCGACCGCTCGCGCGTCACCAGCCCGTCGCTCTCGAACCGGGCCAGCATCCTGCTGAGGTAGCCGGCGTCCAGCCCCATGGCGCGCCGCAGGGCCAGGACCTCGGTCTCGTCCCGCTGCGCCAGCTCGAAGATCACGCGAGCCTCGGTCAAGGAGTAGGGGCTGTCGACCAGCCCCTCGCCCAGCACGCCGATCACGCCCGTGTAGAAGCGGTTGAACGCCCGGACCGCCGCGACGTCCTCCATGGTCGGTTCCATCGGCGCCTCCCAAGGTGTTTGACTCAGTCAAACAATACGCCGGAAGGCGGGGGCGGGTCCACGGGAACCGGGCGAGGTCAGACTCCGGCTTCGGCGGGCTGCTCGCGGGACGCCTGCAGGGCGCGGGCGTCCCGGACGATCCGGCGCTCGACGAAGAACGTCATCAGCGGGACGATGCCGCCCAGCACGATGTGCACCATCCGGTTGAGCGGCCAGCCGGTGCGCCGCCACAGGTCGTAGGCGGCCGCCAGGTAGACCATGTAGAAGAGGCCGTGGATCGGGGACACGATGCCCGCCATCTCGGGCATGTCGGTCGGACCGTACTTCAGCACCATGCCGATCACGAGCAGCACGAGCAGCGTGCCGACGAGCATGGCGAGGATCCGGTACCGGGTCACCGCGCCTTCCACAGTTCACACCTTTCTTCGGCCCGGTGCCCGATCGCGAGCCGGGCTCGTGCGGGGTCAGTCGCGCCGGCGGCTCTCGGAGTTGAGCCGCGCGAGGTAGCGGTTGTAGGCCGCCAGGGCGGGGTCCTCTTCCTCCTGCTGCCGGATGATCTCCCGCTTCACCTTGGCCTCGGCGGGCTCCTCGATCACCTTGGGCGCCGGGGACGCCACGCCGTTGCGCTCGTCCCGGATCATCTTGACCCACATCACGACCACGAAGATCGCGAAGATCGGCCACTCGAAGGTGTAGGCCCAGCTGCGGTCGTTGCCGGCCTGGGCGCGGTCGTACTGCCACCAGCCGAAACCGAGGAACGCGGTGCACAACACGATCGCCAGCGCATGCAGCCCGAGCCAACCGGGAGTGAGGAACCGTCGCACGTCAACGAGACTACCCCGCCCTTCCGGGAGTCGGCGCACACCCCCGTCACAGCGGGGCGCGGCTCGACCGCGGCCGGCACGGGCCGCCCCGCCCGTACTCCGCGAGCGCGTGCGCGAGCCGTCCCGCGTCCCGCCCGACCGCGAAGATCGCCTCCCGCGCCGGGGACGAACCCGGCGGTGCCCGCGCGAAGTGCCGTGTCAACGGCCGACCGGCGATGAACCGCGCCTCATCGGCGCGTACCCGCGGGAACCGGCGTGGCCGTCCCCTGGAAAGTGCGGCCAATTGTCGGAAGCGGCCTTTACCTTCCACCCCATGGCGACTACGGCACAGTCCTACACGTACACGCGTCCGTCGGGGATGGACGGCGGCCTGCTGGGGCTGTCGACTTCGGGCGGGACGACCGGGAGCGGGCCCCGGGCGCACCCGCACTTCTTCAGCGGCGTCCTCACGCAGGCCGCCCCGGCCGCGGCGGCGCTGATCGGGCTGGCCGACGTCGCGCGGACCCGCTACCACCGGCCGCGACCGACCGGCTTCCGCGACCCGGTGGTCACCTGCAACGGCGACCGGCTGCGGCTGGAGTCGTTCTCGGCGTGCGGGGGCGTCTACGCGCGGCTGGACGTCCTGGAGCCGGCGATGGACGGCGAGGTGCACGAGCGCGGCACGACGAACGTGGACGTCAACGGGCCGCTGCGCGAGGCGCTCGCCCGCGTGGGCGGTTCCGACCCGCTGCACCTCGCGGTCGGCGAGGAGGAACTGGCCGTCACGACCCTGGACGGCGCCGTGGTGGAGAAGAAGGTCCCGCTGCCCGACCGGTGGCTGCGCGGCTTCGCCGAGGTCCAGGTGATCACGGCCGGGTTCGACCCGCGCGCCGAGCTGACCGGGCACGACGCCGTCCGGTTCCTGCGGTCGCTGCGCGGCCGGGGTCCGGTGTGGGCGGTGCCCGCCGGGCGGACGCTGCGGCTCTCGCCCCGCCCGGCGCCGGGCGCGGTCTGCCTGGCCGGGCCGGACCGGCTCCGCACGATGCCGCCCCTCCTGCGCTTCGCCCGCGCGCTGCGCGCGTACGGGCCGCCGGTCACGGCCGGGAGCGGGCCCACGGCGAGCGTGTGGGAGCTGGAGCTGCCGGGGATGCGCTACGTGCTGACGCTGTCCCCGGAACCGTCGCGCGGTTTCTCCGGCGAGGGCGCGGTGCTGGACGCCCTCGCGACCGACGAGGCGGCGGGCGACGCCGACCTCGTCGGCGCGCTCCTGTCGTTCGAGCCGCGCGTCGAGCCGGACCTGCTGGCCGAGCGCTCCGGGCTGACGCTCGACCGGACGAAGGCGGCGCTCGTGCAGCTCGGGACGTCCGGCCGCGTCGGGTTCGACACCGCCGAGGCCGCGTTCTTCCACCGCGAACTCCCGTACGACCCGTCCCGGGTGGCCGCGCTGAACCCGCGGCTGCGGTCGGCGCAGGCGCTGGCCGAGGACGGTTCCGTGCGGTTCACCGGCGACGGTGTCGCGGTGGTGACGACCGGCGGCGGGGAGCGGCACGTCCGGTTCGACGGGGACGCCGCGTCGTGCACGTGCCCGTGGTGGTTCGACCATCGGGGCGAGCGGGGCCCGTGCAAGCACGTCCTCGCGGCCCGGATCGTCCGCCGCGGCGCGTCCGCGGAGGCCGCGCGATGACCGCGTGGGACGGCGTCCGCGCGGCGATCGACGCCAAGGACCCGGGCCGGGTCATGTCGCTGGTGATGAGGCTGGACGACGCGGGCCGCCGCGAGGTCGCCGACGCGCTCCCGCGGCGGCTGCGGGAACTGCGCGCGGCGGCCGAGTGGGGGTTCCTCGAACGCGGGTACGTCGAGCCGCTGCTGCTGGCGGGCGCGGGCACGATCGGCGGCGCGGCGGCCGCGGCGAACTGGCTGTGCCGCCGGGAGCTGGCGGTGTGGGCCCATCCCCGGTACCTCGGGGTGCTCCCCGCCCTGGAGAAGGTCACCACCGCGCGTCCCGGCGAGTGGCGCGCCGACGTCGGGCGCCGCATCGCCGACCGTATCCGGGGCGCCGACGAGCGCCGGGACTCGCTGTGGCTCATGGCGGCGGCGTTCGTCCGGTCCGCCGGGGCCGAGGCGCCCGGGTCGGACGGCTTCGCCGTCGGCTGGGCGAGCGTCACCGACCCGTCCGGGCTCGCCGACGATCCGTTCCTCGACGCGCTCGTCCCCCGGCTGTTCGAGGCGGACGGCGTGGGCGGCGCGCTGGCCGGCGACGACACCCGCGCCCGCTGGGACCACGACCGGAAGACCACGTGGGCCGCCGCGCTCGCGGGCCTCGCCGCCGCCGGGCGCCTCGACCGCGCCGCGCTGATCGACGGCTGCGTGAGCCGGTTCCTGCGCGGCGGCACCCCCCACGAGCTGCGCTTCTTCGTCCGGCTGCACGACCTGCTCGACCCGTCGGGCGACGAGGCCGCGGCGCGCGTCCGCGACCACGTGCGGCTGCTGCCGTCCGCGCCGTCCACCGTCGCCGACCTCGCGCTCCGGCAGGTCCGGCGCGCGGACGCCCTCGGGCGGCTCGACGGCGACCTGTTCGCCGAGGCCGCCGGCGCGCTCGTCTTCCGCCCCGAGAAGAAGCTCGTCCGGGCCGCCCTCACCTGGCTCGACCGGACGGCCCGCACGCGCGACCGCGTCGACGCAACGGTCCGCGCGATCACGACCGTCTTCACCGCCGAGGCCTTCGACCTGCGCGAACGCGCCGTGAAGATCGCGGTGAAGCACGCCGGACGGGTGGGCGGCGCGACCCGCGAGACCGTGCGGGACGCGGCCGCCGACCTGCCGGAGGAGCTCCGCACCGCGATCGCCGCCGTGTACGGCGAGGTGGACGCGGCCCCCGGACCGGCGGCCGTCCCGTCCGGCCCGCCCCCGTTCGTCGCTCCGGCGCTGCCCGCCCCGATCGCCTCGCTCGCCGAACTGGCCGAGGAGTTCAGGGCGCAGCGGAGCGCCGTGTTCGCGTGGACCGCGACGGAACGCTTCCTCGCCGCGCTCGTCGAGTCGGCGTTCACCGACCCGTCCGGCACGCGGGACGCCCTCCTCCCCGGTGCCGGGCACCTGCACGGCACCGGCAGGGCGCTGCACCCGCACACCGACGCCCGGCACTACTGGGTCGACCTCGCCGTCCACGCGCTGCTCGAGCCCGCCGCCACGGCCGCGCACGACGAGCCGCCGCGCAGGACGAAGGCGGGCGGCCCGCCGCTGCGGCGGTTCCTCATCCGCCGCAAGCACGAACTCCCCTCCCTCGTCGGCCGCGTTCCGCTGCTGCTGTCCGCGCCGACCGAGGGCAGCGGGCACATCGACCCGATGGTGCTCGTCGCGCGCCTCGAACGCCACGAGGCGGCGGGCGCCGAGCCCGGTCGCGCCGACCTCCTCCAAGCACTTCTGCGCATCCCGCGCGACGCGGACCCCGATGCCGCCGCCCGCGCGAAGCGCCTGACCACCGAGGCCGGACGGACGCTCGCGCGCGCGCTGGAGTCCGGCGGGCCGCCCGACCCGGCCGTTGAATGCAGGTGGGTCGACGAGCCGCTCCCCGCCGGGGACGGGCACCGCCCGGCCCTCCCGCCGGTCGGCGTGGTGACCGTGACCCCCACCGGTGACGTCCCGGACGGCCTCGCCGGCCTGTGGGAGCACGGCGCGGCGTTCACGGCCCAGCCGGACCCCGGGGGCACCGAGTCGTGGCCCGCGCTGCTGCCGTCGCACCGCGAACTCGCCGCCGCGCACGTCCTGCCCCACCAGATCGACCCGTACGAGGTCTCGGCCGGTCAGGGCGCCACCGCCCTCGCGCTCGCCGCGGCGGACGGCCCGGCGGGCGCGGCCACGGCGACGGTGCTCGCGTACGCGCTCGCGCACAGGGACGCCCGCGAGCGCGCGGACGCGGTCGAGGCGTTCCTCGCGCTGACCGCCCGCGGCCACCTCCCCGGCGGCGAGACCGGCACCGCTATCGGCGACCTGGCGCGGACCGACCGGGTGAAGCCGAACCGCGCCGTCCGGTCCCTGACCGAGGCCGCGGACGCGGGCGCGCACGCCGGCGTCTGGCAGGTGATCGCCGCCGCGCTCCCGCACCTGCTGCCCGCCCCCGGTGCCCGCGCCCCGTCCGGCGTGCCCGACCTCCTCGCGCTCGGGAGCCGCACCGCCGAGGCCGTCCGCGCCCGGGACGCCGTGCCGGGGCTGGCCGAGGTCGCCGCCCGGGGCGGCTCGAGCCGCCTCGTCACCGAGGCCGCCCGGCTGAACCGCGTCCTGTCCGAAGGCCGAGCGTGAGGGCTCGGCCGCCCCGGCGGGGGCCGGGGCGTCGCCGGGGTGAGCAGCGCACCGCCGATCCCCCGGCGGGCACGCGCGGCGATCGGCATGCCCGCGTCGGGCGCGAGGCCGCCCGCGAGCGACGCGCCCCCGTACACCGGCCTGAGCCGCGCGGCCGGTGGACGCGGAGACCGTGCGGATCACTTGCGCGTTCGCTGCAACGGGGGCGGGCCCGGCGGGGTTAGATATCGGGAGGAAGGAGCGCACCCATGGAGGAAACCCTCGCGTTCGGCACGGTCGAGACCGTGCTCGGGCGCCTGCTCGTGGCCGCGACCGAAACCGGTGTGGTCTCGCTGAGCTTCCACGACACCCCCGGCGCGCGCGCCCGCACCGTCAAGGCGTGCGGGCTGCCCGTCGTGGACGACCCGGGCCGGACGGCCCCCGCGCTCGAAGCCCTGCGGGCCTACTTCGCGGGCGAGCTCGAGACGTTCGGGCTGCCGATCGACTGGCGGCTGACGTCGGACGCGCACCGGGCGGTGCTCTCGACGCTGTACGAGGCGGTCCCGTACGGGACGGTCGTCACGTACGGGGAGCTGGGCGAACGCAGCGGGACGGGCCTGCACGCGCAGGTCGTCGGGCAGGTGATGGGGGCGAACCCGATCCCGCTGATCGTCCCGTGCCACCGGGTGGTCGCGTCGAACGGGCTCGGCGGGTACAGCGGGGCGTGCGGCGTCGAGGGCAAGCGGTGGCTGCTCACGCTGGAGGGCGCCGTCCCCGCGACCCTCGACTGGGACATCGCGCGGGCCCCCGCGTGACCGTCAGTCCTCGTAGGAGACGCCGGTCAGCGACTCGGAGACCTGCCACAGGCGGGCCGGGACGCCGGGACGGGCGGCCTGCGGAGGCGTGACGACCTCGGTGGGGGCGCCGCGGTACTGCAGGATGCGGGGCCCGTAGCAGGCGCCGCCGCGCACGTCGGGGGACGTCGCGGCGTAGAGGAGCGGCAGGGCGCCGTCGCGGGCGGGCTGGGCGATGAGGGCGTTGCCGAGGCCGGTGACCCGTTCGAGGAGGCGGCTGCCCTGCATGCGGGGGCCGGTCTGCTGGAGGTTGGTGGCGGCGTAGCCGGGGTGCGCGGACACGGCCGTCAGCTCGGGGAACCGCCGGTCGAGTTCGGCGGTGAAGGCGAGGTTCGACAGCTTGGACTGCCCGTAGGCGGCCCACTTGCGGTAGCGGCGCTCTCCCTGCAGGTCCTTCCAGTCGAACCGGCCGGTCCAGGCGAGACCGGACGTGACGTTCACGACGCGGGGGGCCTTCGCGGCGCGGAGCGCGGGCAGCAGGAGCCCGGTGAGCGCGAAGTGGCCGAGGTGGTTGGTGCCGAACTGCATCTCGAAGCCGTCGGCGGTGGCGCGGCGCGGCAGCGCCATGACCCCGGCGTTGTTGACGAGGACGTCGAGGGGTTCGGGGTGGCGTTCGGCGAAGGCCCGGACGGACGACAGGTCGGCGAGGTCGAGGGACCCGAGGGCGACGTCGGCGTCCGGGACGGCGGCGCGGATGCGGTCGTGGGCGGTCCGCCCGCGTTCGGCGCTGCGGCAGGCGAGCACCACGGACGCGCCGTGCCGCGCCAGTTGGAGGGCCGTGTGGTAGCCGAGACCGCTGTTGGCCCCGGTCACGATCGCGCGGCGCCCGGTGAGGTCGCCGATGTCGTCCGCGGTCCAGCCTCGCATGGGAACCTCCGGGTCGCTTCGCGGGCGGGTCTCGTCGCGAGCACGTGGCGAGCGCGTCTTGTCGCGAGATCCCTCAAGTTAGACCTGTCATCGAATAGCCGACAACCGGACGGCGGTGTGGTGCGATTCACATCGCCGCCCGGTGCGCGGGTTCAGGCCGGAAGGGCGTTCTCGATGGCGGTGACGACTTCGTCCGATTCGGGCTCGACCTGCGGCGCGAAACGGGCGGACACGGTGCCGTCGGGGGCGATGAGGAACTTCTCGAAATTCCACCGGACGTCGCCGGTGTGGCCCTCGGCGTCGGGGGTGCCGACGAGGCCCTGGTAGAGGGGGTGGCGGTCGTCGCCGTTCACGTCGACCTTCTCGGTCAGCGGGAACGTGACGCCGTAGGTCGCCGAGCAGAACTCGGCGATCTCCTCATGGGTGCCGGGTTCCTGGCCCATGAACTGGTTGCAGGGGACGCCGAGGACGGTGAAGCCGCGCTCGGCGAACCGCTCCTGCAACCGTTCGAGGCCGGAGTACTGAGGGGTGAGGCCGCACTTGGAGGCCACGTTCACGACGAGCACGGCCTTGCCCCGGTACTGCGCGAGGTCCGCGGAGCCGCCCCGCAGACCCTCGATCTCTACGTCGAAGACAGACATGGGCCGATCCTAGGAGATCGCCCCTCCCCGGCCGCCGGCCGGCCGGGGACGGCGTCACGGTGCCGGTGTCAGGGGGACAGGTCCAGGCCGTCCACGAACGCCGAGAGGGAGCCGCCGGCCCTGCCGAGCTGCGTGAAGATGTTGTTGACGAAGCCCGCCGCCTCGTTCGGTGAACTCAGGAGGTAGAAGATGACGAAAGCGATCGCCACATATTTCATGTTCTTCTTCATCAACGCCGTCCCTGTCTAGCGCCGTGACACAATGACCCGCTTTGATTGTGCCCAGGCGTGTCCGCCCGCAAAGCGCGATTTTACTGTGACGCGGCCGCCAGCGCTTGGTGGCCATGCGAAAGAGCCCCGCACCGACCGGGGTACGGGGCCGAAGAAGAACCGGGGCGGCTCGCGGGGCCGCCGGATCAGCGGCCGACGCGTCGATGACCGCCGCTTCGACGGCCGTCGCGCGGAAGACCCGGCGCCACGGAACCGGTGCTCGAGACCGGTGCTCGAGACCGGCGCCCTTCGCCCCGGGGGCGACCGCCCGGGGCTAGGCGGGGATCGCGCTCATGAAGGTCGACAGCGACTCCGCCGCCGTCCCGAGGCCGCTCAGGGCGTTGTTGACCATGGTCGCCGCCCCCTCCGGCCTGCTCACGACGTACCACGCCACGAACGCGATGGACGCGATCTTCAGGTGCTTCTTGTTCACTTCAACCACCCTCTGCGGTCGGATGCCTACGCACAGTGATTCCCTAGGGTGGCCTAACAGAGATCAAGGCGGGTTAAAGAGGCGCTCAAGCCCGCTTGGCGTGCTCGGTGAGGTACTCGATGTAGAAGGGGCGGAGGGCGTCGCCGAGCTCGCCCTCCCCCGCGTGCGTGAACTCTTCGAGCAGCGACATCCCGTGCAGGATGTCGAACTCGGCCCGGTCGGTGTCGCCCAGGCCGGCGGCCGCCGCCGGGATGGCGCGCAGCAGCTTCCACAGGAAGCCGACGTCGCGTTCGTCCTTGGCGACCTGCATCGCGCGGTCGTACAGCTCCTTGGACGTCAGCCGGTCCAGGTTCTCCTCGGGAGTGGCGTCCGACATGCTCCGACTCTAACCCGCGCCCTTCTCGACGACGCTCGCCGGGATCGGCCGGTCCTGCTTGAGCGCCTCGAACAGGGCGCTCGCCCGCTGCCTGTCCCAGGTGATGTAGGACCCGGCGGCCGCCGAGCTGCCCGCCCCGCCGATCGGGACGGTCGTCATCACGCCGTCGCCGCCGCTGACGCCCTTCATCTCCCACATCATGCGGGCGAGGTCGTGGATGTGGTCGTCCTCGTCGACGAGGAAGTTGCCGGCCCCGTTGGTCGCCAGCGGGATGCTGCGGAAGGGGTTGGCCAGCGTGCCCGGGCTCGCCGCCTTCTTCATCAGCGCGCCGAAGAACTGCCGCTGCTTCTCGACGCGTTCCAGGTCGGCGCGCGCGTAGTTCCGGCTCCGGACGTAGCCGAGCGCCTGCGCGCCGTCGAGCGTCTGGCAGCCGGGCTGGAGGTCGAGGCCCGCCTTGGGGTCCTTCATCGGCTCCTTGACGCAGATCTCGACGCCGCCGATGGCGTCCACGACGCCGACGAACCCGGCGAACCCGATCTCGGCGTAGTGGTCGATGCGGACGCCGGTGGCCTCCTCGACCGTCCGGACGAGCAGCTTGGGGCCGCCGAGGGCGAACGCGGCGTTCAGCTTGTTGCGCCCGTGCCCCTCGATCGGGACGTACGAGTCGCGGGGGAGGCTGACGAGCGAGGTGCCGCCCTCGCCGTAGTGCAGCAGCATCATCGAGTCGGTGCGGCGCCCGGACGCCTGGCCGGTGGCCATCTTGTCGCGCTCTTCCCGCGACAGGCCCTCGCGGCTGTCGGACCCGACGATCAGCCAGTTCGTCCCGGGGGTGTCGGCGACGCGGCCGGCGTAGTCGACCAGGACGTCCTCGCGTTCGAGCTTCCCGTCCAGGTAGAAGTAGCCGCCGACGAGAAGCAGCAGGACGAGGACCAGGAAGATGCTCAGCCCGCGCCCCCACCGGCGCCCGCGGCGCGGGGGGCGGCGCCGGACCGGCGGCCGGCCGCCGGGGCCGCCCGGACCGCCGGGGCCGCCGGGGCCGTCCGGATACGGCCGGGTCCCGGCGAGCTGGTCGCCGGCGTACGGGTCGTCGTAGGGATCGGCGTACCGGCCGCCGTACGGGTCCCCGTAGGGATCGGGCCCGCGGCCCGCCCGGGCGCGTCCCGCTCCGGCGCCTTCGTACCCGCTGTGCGCCACGCGGCGGCCCTCCTCACGTCGTCCCCGGCCTCGCGGCCGGCCGTCACTCATGCCGTAGACCCTAGACAAAACGGGTCGTCCCTCGCTTCCATCCCCCGCATGATTGTCCACAGCTCCAAATCACCACGTCGAGGGACACGGCATCGCGATCAGGTCCAGGCCCGGACCGTCGCAGCGTGCCCCGCCGCGCGGGCCCTGCTCCACCGGCTGCGAGCGGGCCGTCAGAGGTACGGGCCGTAGCCCTCGCCGCCGTTCCGCTCGGCGGCCGGGACGTCCGGCAGGTCCTCGGGACGGAGCGTGCCCGCCTCGGCGGGCGGGAGCTCGCCCTCGACGGAGGTGATCCGGCGCGCCTGCCGGGAGATCGCGGCCTCCAGCAGGTTCCGGACGAACCGGGCGTTGCCGAACGTGTCGCCGCGCGGGTGCCCGGTGACGAGGCGGCGCAGCGCGTCCGTCGTCCCGGGCGCCAGGACGAACCCGTCCTCGGCCGCCATGAACTCGAAGATCGCGACGAGTTCGTCGTCGGAGTAGTCCGGGAAGTGCAGGACCTTCGGGAAGCGGGACTCCAGGCCCGGGTTCGCCCGGACGAACCGCTCCATCTCCGTCTTGTAGCCCGCGACGATGACCACCAGGTCGCCGCGGTGCTCTTCCATCAGCCGCAGCAGTTCGGCGATCGCCTCGTGGCCGAAGTCGCGCCGGTCGCCGCCCGCGTCGGCGAGCGCGTACGCCTCGTCGACGAACAGGACGCCGCCGAGCGCCCGCTCGACCGCGGCGCGCACCCGCGGCGCCGTCTGCCCGATGAACTCGGCGACGAGGTCGGCGCGGGTGACCTCGACCAGGTGGCCGGACGACAGCAGCCCGAGCTGCGCGTAGACGGCGGCGACCAGCCGCGCGATGGTGGTCTTCGCGGTGCCGGGGTTGCCCGTGAACACCATGTGCCGCGCCGGGGAGCCCGGCGCGATCTTGGCGTCCATGCGGAGCCGCCCGGCGCGGGCCTCGGCGACGAGCGCGGCGACCTCCCGCTTGGTCGCGTCGAGGCCGACGAGCCGCTCGATCTCGGCGAGCGGGTCGCCCGGGACGCCCTCGCGGCCGCGGGCGATCGCTTCCGGGACGTCCTCGAGCAGGATCTCGTCGAGCGACTCGGTCTCGTCGACGACGCCGTCGGCGAGGACGCGGCGGCCCTGCAGGGCGACGGCGCGGTCCAGCAGGTTCACCATCGTGCGGGCGTTCGCCGAGCCGGGGCCCTGCGGCGCCGCCTGCAGCAGCGCGCGGACCCGGTCCAGGACGCCGTCGGCGAGCGCGAACCCGGCGTCGGCGGCCTTCGCCGCGAACACCCGCACCAGCTCGTCCTCGGTGAAGCCCGGGAACCGGACGGTGCGGGGGAAGAACGCGGCGAGGTCGGAGTGCGCCTTCAGCAGCCCGTTCAGTTCCGCCTCCGGCCCGGTCAGCACCACCACGAGGTCGTCGGTGTGCGCCTGCACGGTGGCGACCAGGACGTCCAGGACCTCCCGGCCGCGCGCCGGGTCGCCGGACGAGACGAGCGCGTGCGCGTCGCGGACGAGCAGCACCCCGCCGAGCGCCTGCTCCACCGCACGGCGGACGCGCAGGACGCTCTCGGTCGCGTACTCGCCGAGCAGGTCGGCCCGCTCGACCTCGGTGAGGTGCCCCGACGACAGGAGGCCGCGCTCGGCGTAGATCCGGCCGAGGATCCGCGCCACGGTCGTCTTGCCGGTGCCGGGCCCGCCCGCGAACACCAGGTGCCGGGGCCGGGCGGCGGCCGTCATCCCGGCCTCGCGGCGCAGCCGGGCGGCCTCGGCCTCGGCGACGAGCGCCCCGACCTCCCGCTTCGCCGGCTCGATCCCCACGCACGCCGCGAGTTCGGCGAAGGGGTCGCGCTGCGGCGGGCCGCCGGGGATCAGCCGCTCCGGCAGGTCGTCCGCCGCGATCCGCGGGGCGCCCGGGTCTCCGGTGCCGCCGAGATCGGCGCGGGCGGCGGCGGCGGCCCGGTCGGCGGGGCGCCCGGCGAGCCGGGCCCCGCGCAGGTTGAGCAGCGCC
>NZ_JBHTJA010000142.1:0-13660 GCF_042675525.1 Actinomadura sediminis | reverse complement strand
GACGGCCGGGCCGCCCGCGGCGCGGCGGCCCGCCCGGCCCGCCGCCCGGCCCGCGGCGGCACCGCGGCGTGTTCGTCCGCCGCGACCCGCTGAAGCGCCTCAACATCGGGCTGCTCGCCGTGGCGTTCGTGCTGTCGCTGTTCGCCGGGCGCCTCGTCCAGCTCCAGACCATCGACGACGACCGGTACGCCGAGCTCGCGCTGCGGCAGCGGGTCAAGGAGATCGACCTTCCCGCCCTCCGCGGCGAGATCACCGACGCGAAGGGCAACCCGTTCGCGATGACGGTGGAGGCCCGGTCGGTGTTCGTCGACCCGTCGATCATCGAGCCGGAGAAGCGGCAGGAGATCGTCAACGCGCTGGCGCCCACGCTCGGGCTCAACCCCGCAACCGTGATGAAGGCGGTCAGCAAGCCCGACACCCAGTTCGTGTACCTGGCGCACGGGGTGCGGCCGGAGAAGGCCCGCATGATCAACGAATGGGGTTTCGCCGGGATCGGAACTTTGCCGGAGTATCGCCGGGAGTATCCCAACGGTTCGCTCGCGGCGGGCGTCATAGGTTTCGTGAACGATTCGGGCGAGGGCGCGGCCGGGATGGAGGCCGCGATGAACGACGTCCTCGCGGGCCGCGACGGCCGGCAGCGGGTCGAGCTGAGCCTGGAGGGGCAGCACATCCCGATGGGCGAGGACCAGAAGCAGGCCCCCGTCCCCGGCCGCGGCGTCCGCCTCACCCTCCTGCAGGACCTGCAGTACAAGGCGCAGCAGGCGATCACCGATCAGGTCAAGGCGACGAACTCCGAGAGCGGCAGCGTCATCGTCATGGACCCGCGCACCGGCAAGATCCTCGCGATGGCCTCCGCGCCCGGCTACGACCCGAACGAGTACGGCGAGTCGAACCCGGACGTGTGGGGGAGCCCGCTCGTCCAGAAGGCGTTCGAGCCCGGCAGCACCGGGAAGGTCGCCACCGCCGCGGCCGTCCTCGAGCACGGCGGCGTCACCCCGCACACCCCGTTCGTCGTGCCCGACCGCATCCGGCGCTACGAGCTCTTCCACGACTCGCACCCGCACCCGAGGGAGCGGCTCACCTTCGCCGGGATCCTCGCCGAGTCCAGCAACGTCGGCACCATCCTGGCCGCCGAGCGGATCAGCGAGGAACAGCTCTACAGGACGCTGCGCGAGTTCGGCTTCGGGGAGAAGACCGGCCTGAACCTGCCCGGGGAGACGGCCGGGAGCCTCCGGCCGCCCGACCGGTGGTCCGGGACCGACCGGCACACCATCGCGTTCGGGCAGGGTCTCTCGGTGAACGCCGTGCAGATGGCCAGCGTCTACGCGACGATCGCCAACGGCGGCGTCCGGGTCGAGCCGAGCCTCGTCGCCGGGACCGTGGACGAGAACGACGAGTTCGACCCGGCCGAGGAGCCGGCGAGCAGGCGGGTCGTCAGCACCCGCACCGCGCGGCAGATCAGCGACATGCTGGAGGGCGTCACCACCGAGGAGGGTACCGCGCCCAAGGCGCAGATCGAGGGGTACCGGGTCGCCGGCAAGACCGGCACGGCCGAGCGGATCAACCCCGACACGGGCTCCTACAAGGGCGGCGGCTACGTGGCGTCGTTCGCCGGGTTCGCCCCGGCCGACGACCCGCGGCTGGTCGTTCAGGTCGTCCTGGAGAACCCCAGGCGCGGCAGCCACTATGGTGGCGACGTCGCGGCCCCGGTCTTCCGGGACGTGATGAGCTTCGCGCTGCAGACACAGAAGATTCCGCCGACGGGAAGCGAACCGCCGACGATCCGGACCCACGCGCGGGACTGATCGCAGCGAGTACCCTTCCACGCCGTGAGTCCACCGCCGAACTCATCGCCGACGCCGCGGCGGTTCCGTTCCGATTCCACCGAAAGTCACGTCATGCGTCCGACCACCAATCCGGCCCGTCCGCTGAGCGGGCTCGCGGAGCTGCTCGGGATCGAGGCCGGTGATCTGGGGCGCGCGTCCGCCACCGGGATCACGCACGACTCCCGGGCGGTCCGGCCCGGCGACGTCTACGCGGCGCTGCCGGGGACGCGCGCGCACGGCGCGCAGTTCGCGGCGCAGGCCGCGCGGGCCGGCGCGGTCGCCGTCCTCACCGACCCCGCCGGGCACGAGCGGGCCGCCGCGACCGGCCTGCCCGTCCTGGTCGTCCCGGACGTCCGCGCCCGGCTCGGCGACGCGGCGTCCTGGGTGTACGGCGAGCCCGGCCGCGACATCACCCTCATCGGCGTCACCGGCACCAGCGGCAAGACCACCACGGTGTTCCTCGTCGAGGCGGGGCTGCGCGCCGCCGGGCTCGAGACGGGCCTGGTCGGCGGCGTCGAGATCCGCGCGGGCGGCGACACGGTGCCGAGCGCGCTCACCACGCCGGAGGCCACCGACCTGCACGCGCTGCTGGCGATGATGCGCGAGCGCGGCGTCGGCGCCGCCGCGATGGAGGTGTCCAGCCACGCGCTCGTCCAGGGCCGCGTCGGCGGCGCCCGCTACGAGGTCGCGGTGTTCACGAACCTGTCGCAGGACCACCTGGACTACCACCCGACCATGCAGGACTACTTCCTCGCGAAGGCCCGCCTGTTCACCCCCGAGTACTCCGGCGTCGGCGTGGTCAACCTCGACGACCACTACGGCCGCGAGCTGCTGGAGATCGCCACCGTCCCCACCACGACGTTCTCCGCGTCGGGCGACCCGGGCGCCGACTGGCGCGCCGAGGACGTGCGCCTCGGCGCGGACGGCGCGACGTTCCGCGTCGTGGGGCCCGGCGGCGTCGAGGCCGACGCGGGCGTCGCGCTCCCGGGCCCGTTCAACGTCGCGAACGCGCTCGCCGCGATCGTCGCGCTGGTGGAGGCCGGGATCACGCTGCAGGCGGCCGTGCGGGGCGTCGCGTCCTGCCCGGGCGTCCCCGGGCGGCTGGAGCGGATCGACGAGGGGCAGGACTTCGTCGCCCTCGTCGACTACTCGCACAAGCCCGGCGCGGTGGAGGCCGTGCTGACCGCGCTGCGCCCGGTGACCGAGGGGCGGCTCGCGCTGGTGCTGGGCTGCGGCGGCGACCGCGACCGCGGCAAGCGCCCGCTCATGGGGGAGGCCGCGCTGCGGCTGGCCGACATGGCGTATTTCACGAACGACAACCCCCGGTCCGAAGATCCGCTCGCGATCCTCAACGCTATGGTCGAGGGCGGGCTGAAGGTGCCGCAGCAGCAGCGGGCGCGCGTCGTGGTGGAACCCGACCGCGCCGCCGCGATCGCGCTGGCCGTCGGCCGGGCCCGCCGCGGCGACGTCCTGGTCATCGCGGGCAAAGGGCACGAGCAGGGCCAGAACATGGCCGGCGAGGTGCATCCGTTCGACGACCGCGAGGTCGTCCGCGCCGCGCTGCGGCGCCACTTGGGTGAGACGAGAGGGGCGGGGACGCAGGCGTGATCCCACTTCCGCTGTCGACGATCGCGGAGATCACGGAGGGGACCGTGCACGGCGGCCCCCCGGACGCCGTGGTGCGCGGTCCCGTGATCGTCGACTCCCGTGCGGCCGAGCCGGGCGCGCTGTTCGCGGCGCTGCCCGGCGAGCGCGCCGACGGCCACGACTTCGCCCCCGCCGCGCTCGCGGCCGGGGCCGCCGGGGTGCTCGCGCAGCGCCCCGTGGACGGACCCGCCGTGCTGGTCCGCGACGTGCGGGAGGCGCTCGGGCGGCTCGCCCGGGGCGTGCTGGAACGGCTCCCCGACACGACCGTCGCCGCGGTCACCGGGTCGGCCGGCAAGACCTCCACCAAGGACCTCATCGCGCAGGTCGTCGGCCGCACCGGCCCGACGGTGTTCCCGCCCGGGTCGTTCAACAACGAGATCGGGCTGCCGCTGACCGTGCTGCGCGCCGACTCCGGTACCCGGCACCTGGTGCTGGAGATGGGCGCGCGCGGCATCGGCCACATCGCCTACCTCACCGGCATCGCGCGGCCCGACGTCGGCGTCGTCCTCAACGTCGGGACGGCGCACGTCGGCGAGTTCGGCGGCCGCGAGATGATCGCGAAGGCGAAGGGCGAGATGGTCGAGGCCCTCACGCCCGAGGGCACCGCGGTCCTCAACGCCGACGACCCGCTCGTCAGCGCGATGGCGTCCCGCACGGTCGCGACCGTCGTCACGTTCGGCCGGTCGCCGGACGCCACCGTCCGCGCCGTGGACGAGACCCTGGACGAGCGGGGCCGCGCCCGGTTCACGCTCGTCACCCCGGAGGGCTCGGCGCCGGTCGCGCTGCGCCTGCACGGCTCGCACGCCGTCCCGAACGCGCTGGCCGCCGCCGCGGCCGCCCGCGCCGCCGGGGTCGCGACCGCCGGCATCGCCGCGGCGCTGTCGGAGGCGGAGCCGGTCAGCCGGTGGCGGATGGAGGTCACCGAGACCGCCGACGGCGTCACCGTCGTCAACGACGCCTACAACGCCAACCCGGACTCGACGCGCGCCGCGGTCGACGTGCTCGTCCACATGGCCCGCGGCCGCCGCGCCTGGGCCGTCCTCGGCGAAATGGCCGAACTGGGCGACTCGTCCGCCGCGGAACATGCCAAGATCGGGGAGCATGTCGCCCGCAGCGGCGTCGCCGGCCTCATCGTCGTCGGCGCGAACGCCGCCGCGATGGCCGAAGGGGCCGCCCGGGCGACGTCATGGACGGGAGAGTGCGTGCAGGTGGATGACGTCGGCGCGGCGGTGGCCGCGCTCAGCGAGCGGCTCGCGCCACGGGACGTCGTGCTGGTCAAGGGATCGCGGGTGGCGGGCCTGGAACGGGTCGCCGAGGGCGTCCTGTCCGGCCGGCGCGGGGCGGGCGCGACGGCGCCCGCCGACGGCGGACCCGGTGACGCGGAGGCCGCCCGATGACCGACATCATGATCGCCGCCGGGGTGTCGCTGGTCTTCGTGGCGCTCGGCACCCCGGTGTGGATCAGGATCGTCAACCGGCTCGGCTACGGCCAGATGATCCGCGACGACGGGCCCGAGGCCCACCTCACCAAGCGCGGCACGCCCTCGATGGGCGGCACCGTCTTCATCGTCGGGTCGCTCGTCGGGTACGCGGTGTCCCACCTGATCACCGGGAACGCCCCCACGGTCTCGGGGATCCTCGCGCTGTTCCTGATGACCGGCCTCGGGCTGGTCGGGTTCGTCGACGACTACATCAAGGTGTTCAAGCAGCGCAGCCTCGGCCTGCGCAGCGGCGCCAAGATGATCGGGATCATCCTGGTCGGCGTCGTGTTCGCGGTCGCGTCCCTGCGGTTCCCCAACGGCTACGACGTCACCCCCGCCTCCGCCCACATCTCCTTCCTGCGCGACTTCGGCCCCTCGATCGGCCCCTACTTCTTCGTGCTGTGGGCGCTGCTGCTCATCGCGGCGATGTCCAACGGCGTCAACCTCACCGACGGGCTGGATGGCCTCGCCGCCGGGCCCGCCGGCATGGTGCTGGCCGCGTACGTGGTCATCGGCAACTGGCAGCTGCGCAACAGCTGCTCCGCCGCCCTCGCCCCCAACTGCTACAGCGTCCGCGACCCCCTGGACCTCGCGGTCGTCGCCGCCGCCGTGCTCGGCGGCGTGTTCGGCTTCCTGTGGTGGAACGCCCCCCCGGCCAAGATCTTCATGGGCGACACCGGCTCGCTGGCCCTCGGCGGCGTGCTGGTCGCCCTGGCCATCCTCACCCGCACCCAGCTGCTGCTCGCGGTCCTCT
The DNA here is from genome assembly GCF_042675525.1 of Actinomadura sediminis. Lineage (NCBI taxonomy): Bacteria > Bacillati > Actinomycetota > Actinomycetes > Streptosporangiales > Thermomonosporaceae > Actinomadura > Actinomadura sediminis. The sequence continues at coordinate 7,953 of NZ_JBHTJA010000142.1, read as the reverse complement.
GCGGGCTCATCGTGATGATCACCCTGTCGGTGATCATCCAGGTGGGCGGGTTCAAGATGACTGGGAAACGCGTGTTCAAGATGGCGCCGCTGCAGCATCACTTCGAGCTGTCCGGATGGGCCGAGACCACGATCGTCGTGCGGTTCTGGCTCATGTCCGCCCTGTTCGTCGGGATCGGCATCGGCCTGTTCTACCTGGAGTGGATGCCGAAGTGACGAACGGTCCCTGGGACGGACTGGCGGTCTGCGTGGCCGGGCTCGGCGTGTCCGGCGCGGCCGCCGCGCGGGCCCTCGCCGCGCGCGGCGCCCGCGTCACCGCCGTGGAGGCCCGCGACGACGAGGAGCGGCGCGCGCTCGCCGCCGAACTGGAGGCCCTCGGGGTCGCGGTCCGGCTCGGCGACGGCGACACCCTCCCCGCGGGCCTCGACCTGGTGGTGACCTCGCCGGGCTGGCGCCCGGACGCGCCGCTGCTCGCGGCGGCGGCCGACGCCGGCATCGAGATCATCGGCGAGGTGGAGCTGGCGTGGCGGCTGCGCCCGGCCGAGGGCGCGGCGCCCTGGCTGGCGATCACCGGGACGGACGGCAAGACCACCGCCGTGCGGATGCTCGCGTGCATGCTCGCCGCCGCCGGGCACGACGCCCTCGCCGTCGGCAACGTCGGCACCCCGATCGTCGAGGCGGTCGCCGAGAAGCACGACGTCCTGGCCGTGGAGCTGTCGAGCTACCAGCTGCACTGGTCGAGCTCGCTCGCCCCCGCCGCGTCCGCCGTCCTCAACATCGCCCCCGACCACCTCGACTGGCACGGCTCCATGGAGGCGTACGTCGAGGCCAAGGGCAAGATCTACGCGCCCGGCTGCGTCGCCGTCCACAACGCCGACGACCCCACGTCCACGGCCCTCGCCGAGAACGCCCCGGGTGTCGAGCGCCGCGTCGGGTTCACCCTGCGGGTGCCGCGGCCCGGCGAACTGGGCGTCGTCGAGGAACTGCTCGTCGACCGGGCGTACACGGAGCACCCCGCGACCGAGGCCGCCGAGCTCGCCGCGCTGCCGGACGTCCGCCCGTTCGCGCCGCACAACGTCGCGAACGCGCTCGCCGCGGCGGCCCTCGCCCGCGCGTACGGGGTGCCGCCCGAGGCGGTCCGGGACGGCCTGCGCGCGTTCGTCCCCGACCCGCACCGCATCCAGCACGTCGCCGACGTCGACGGCGTCGCCTACGTCAACGACTCCAAGGCCACCCAGCCGCACGCCGCCGCCGCGTCCCTGGCCGCCTACGAGCCGATCGTGTGGATCGCGGGCGGCCTGCTGAAGGGCCTGGACGTCGACGACCTGGTCCGATCGTGCGCGGCGCGGCTGCGCGGGGTCGTGCTGATGGGCCGCGACCGGCACCGGCTCGCCGAGGCGCTCGCGCGACACGCGGCGGATGTCCCGGTCGTGGACGTCGCCGACACCGACACTGGGGCGATGGACCGCGTCGTCAACGAAGCCGCCGGGCTCGCCCGTCCCGGCGACACCGTGCTGCTCGCCCCCGTCGGGGCCTCCTTCGACATGTTCGCCAACTACCCGGCCCGCGGCGACGCGTTCATCGCGGCCGTCGAACGGCTCGCCGCGTCCCGCGGCGCGGCCGCCGGCGGCGGCGCCGGACCGGGGGACGGTCCCCGGAGCACCCGGTAGGGCGCGGCGCGATGGCCTCCGTGCCGGCCGGGTCCGCACCGGCCGATTCCGCGCCGGGCGACCGGAAGGGGGCCGGCGGCCCCCGCGCCCGGCGGTTCGGGCCGCGCGAGCGCGCGGTCGCCGCCGTCGGCCTGCTCGACCGCCCGCTGACGTCCTACTACCTCGTGCTCGGCTGCACGGTGCTGCTGGTGGCGCTCGGCCTGACGATGGTGCTGTCGGCGTCCAGCGTCGAGCAGCTCCAGGCGACCGGCTCGGCGTACACGCTGGTGCAGAAGCAGGCGCTGTGGCTGGGGATCGGGCTGCCCGGCATGTGGCTGGCGTCCCGGCTGCCGGTGAAGACGTTCCGCGCGTTCGCCTACCCGCTGCTGCTGCTGTCGATGGTGGCGCTCGCGCTCGTCCTGGTGCCCGGCCTCGGCCGCAGCGCGTGGGGCGCGACCCGCTGGATCGATCTCGGGCCGGTGCAGATCCAGCCGTCCGAGCCCGCCAAGCTCGGCCTGGTGCTGTGGGGCGCCGACCTGCTCGCCCGCAAGGAGCGGCTGGGGCACCTCACCGAGTGGCGGCCGCTGCTGGTGCCGCTGCTGCCCGGCGCCGGGTTCCTGGTGCTGCTGGTCATGCTGGGCAGCGACCTCGGCACCACGCTGGTGCTGCTGACGATCTTCCTCGCGCTGCTGTGGGTGGTCGGCGCGCCCGGACGGCTGTTCGTCGGGATGGCCGGGATGGTGCTGCTGCTCGTGTCGATCCTCATCGTCGTCGAGCCGTACCGGATGCAGCGCCTCACCGGGTTCCTCGACCCGTCCGGCAACACCCTCACCAGCAGCTACCAGAGCGTCCAGGGCCTGTACGCGATCGCGTCGGGCGGCCTGTTCGGGATCGGCCTGGGGGAGAGCCGCGCCAAGTGGGACTACCTCCCGCACGCCGAGACCGACTTCATCTTCGCGATCGTGGGCGAGGAGCTCGGGCTCGCCGGCACGCTCGTCGTGCTGGGCCTGTTCGGGCTGCTCACCTACGCGGGGCTGCGCATCGCCAAGCGCGTCCAGGACACCTTCACGCGCCTCGCCGCCGCGGGCGTCACCGCGTGGCTCGTCGTCCAGGCCGTCATCAACATCGGCGCGGTCATCAACGTCCTGCCCATCACCGGGATCCCGCTGCCGCTCGTGTCGTACGGCGGTTCCGCGTTGATCCCGACCCTGCTCGCGCTCGGCATGCTGCTCGCCTTCGCGAAACGGGAGCCCGGCGCGAGACAGGCACTCTCCGCACGGGGCCCCGGACCGGTCGTGAGGGCTCTAAGCTGGCTAGGCCTGGCACGTCGGTGATTTTCATGAGGAGTTGTCAACGAGCATGAGGGTTGTCCTGGCCGGCGGCGGCACCGCCGGACACATCGAGCCCGCCCTGGCCCTCGCGGACGCGCTGCGCCGCAACGACCCGAACACCGGGATCGTCTGCCTGGGGACCGAGCGCGGCCTGGAGACCCGGCTGGTCCCGCAGCGCGGCTACGAGCTCGCCCTGATCCCGCCGGTGCCGCTGCCGCGCACGCTGACGCCCCAGCTGCTGACGGTGCCCGGACGGCTGCGCGGCGCGATCAACGCGGCGGCGGCCGTCATCGACCAGGCGCAGGCCGACGTCCTCGTCGGCTTCGGCGGCTACGTCGCCACGCCCGGGTACCTCGCCGCCCGCAAGCGCAAGATCCCGATCATCGTGCACGAGGCCAACCCCAAGCCCGGCCTCGCCAACAAGCTCGGCGCCCGGTTCACCGAGCACGTCGCGGTGTCGCACGCCGACTCGCCGCTGCCCAACCCCACGTTCGTCGGGATCCCGCTGCGCCGCGAGATCGCCACGCTGGACCGGCTCGCGATGGGGGACAAGGCCCGCTCGTACTTCGGCCTGCTGCCCGACCTGCCCACCCTGCTGATCTTCGGCGGGTCGCAGGGCGCCCGGGCGCTCAACCAGGCCGCCGTCGCCGCCGCGCCGTACTTCCGGCAGGCCGGCATCCAGGTGCTGCACATCGTCGGGCCGAAGAACACCGAGGAGCCCGAACCGGTGTCGGGTGGACCACAGTACGTGACGATCCCCTACTGTGACCGCATGGACCTCGCCTACGCCGCCGCCGACATGGCCATGTGCCGCGCCGGCGCGATGACCTGCGCGGAGCTGGCCGCGGTCGCGCTGCCCGCGGTGTACGTGCCGCTGCCCATCGGCAACGGCGAGCAGCACCTGAACGCCGAGCCGATCGTGGCCGCCGGCGGCGGGCTGCTCGTCGACAACGCCGAGCTGTCGCCCGACTGGATCGCGCAGAACCTGCTGCCGGTCCTGGCCGACCCCGCCCGGGTCGCGAACATGTCGGAGGCCGCCGGGCGGATGGGCCGCCGGGACGCCGACGCGGCGCTGGCGCAGATGGTGTACGACGTGGTGCGGTCGGCGGGCGCCGCGCGATGAGCCTGATCGATCCCAGCGAGGTGGTTCCGGCCGGGGAGCTCGGCCGGGTGCACTTCATCGCCATCGGGGGCGCCGGGATGTCGGGCATCGCCCGGATCATGCTGCGGCGCGGCATCGCCGTGTCCGGCAGCGACGCCCGCGACTCCGAGCTGCTCGCGCAGCTCGGCGCGATGGGCGCCGACGTGTTCGTCGGGCACGACGCCGCGCACCTCGGGGACGCCGACACCGTCGTGGTGTCGACCGCGATCCGCGACGGCAACCCCGAGCTCGTCGCCGCGCGGCGGCGCGGCCTGCGGGTCCTGCACCGGTCCGCGGCGCTCGCCGCGCTGATGGCCGGCCGCCGCGCCGTCGCGGTCGCCGGCACGCACGGCAAGACGACCACCACGTCGATGCTCACGGTCGCGCTGCAGCACGCGGGCGCCGACCCGTCGTACTGCATCGGCGGGCAGCTCGTCACCACCGGGCTCGGCGCCGACGAGGGAACCGGGGACGTGTTCGTCGCCGAGGCCGACGAGAGCGACGGCTCCTTCCTGATGTACACGCCGCACATCGCGGTGATCACGAACGTCGAGGCCGACCACCTCGACAACTACGGCGGCTTCGAGAAGGTCAAGGAGAACTTCGCCCGCTTCGTCGACCGCGTCGAACCGGGCGGGACGCTCGTCGCCGGCGCGGACGACCCGGTCGCGATGGAGCTGGCCGGGCGCGCGCGCGAACGGGGCCTGACCGTCCGGACGTACGGGGTGGCCGAGGACGCCGACCTGCGCGTGACCGGATTCACCCCGCGCGGCCTCGGCTCCCGGTTCGAGATCGCGGGGGTCGGCGAGGTCGCCCTCGGCGTCCCGGGACGGCACAACGCGCTCAACGCCACGGCCGTCGTCGCGGTCGCGCAGGCGCTCGGCCTGGACGACGCCGCGGTGCGGGACGGCCTCGCCGCGTTCGGCGGCGCGATGCGGCGGCTCGAACCCAAGGGCGAGGCCGGCGGCGTCGAGGTGTTCGACAGCTACGCCCACCACCCGACCGAGGTGACCGCCGACCTGGAGGCCACCCGCGACTACGCGCGGGAGAAGGGCGGGCCGGGGGAGGACGGGCCCCGCCTCATCGCGGTGTTCCAGCCCCACCTGTACAGCCGCACCCGCTTCTTCGCCGCCGAGTTCGGCGCGGCGCTCGGCCTCGCCGACGTCGCGGTCGTCCTCGACGTCTACGGCGCCCGCGAGGACCCGGAGCCGGGCGTCACCGGCGAGCTCGTCGCCGACGCCGTCCCGCCGGGAACCGAGACCGTGTACGCGCCGGTCCGGGACGACGTCCCCGGGATCGCGGCGTCGCTGGCCCGGCCCGGCGACCTGGTCATCACCCTGGGCGCGGGGGACGTCACCGCGCTCGGCCCGCCGATCCTGGAGCGTCTCGGGCGGCGCTGACCGGCGTCCGACGGCCGTGTGCACCGAGGGCCGTGTGCACCGAGGGCCGTGTGCACCGAGGGCCGTGTGCACCGAGGGCCGTGTGCCGCGCGCGAGGGTGACACGCCGGGGGCGCCGTGGTGGGCGGCCGTCCGGGCGGAGACTGTCAAGCTTGGGTCATGACCGAGTCGCGGGCGGGTCGGCGCGAGCCGGCGGAGGCGGTGGAGCCCGCCGAGGACGAGCGGGCCGGCGGCCGCTGGAAGGCGGTGTTCGTCGCATTGCTGGTCGTCGGCGTTCTCGGCGCCGTGACGTGGGTGCTGCTCGGCTCGCGCCTGCTGGTGGTGCGGCAGGTGGAGGTCGGCGGCACCGACCTCGCGCCGCGCGACCGCATCACGGCCGCCGCCGGCATCGACCTGGGCGTGCCGATGGCGCGGCTCGACACCGGCGAGATCGCCGCCCGCGTCGAGCGGCTGCGGGAGGTCGAGTCGGCCGAGGTCGAGCGGCACTGGCCGGGCACGGTCCGGATCGTCGTGGACGAGCGCGTCCCGGTCGCGGTGTTCGAGCGCGGCGGCCGGTACCACCGCATCGACGGGGACGGCGTGGTCGTGGCCGACGGCACGGCCCGCCCGTCCGGGCTGCCCACGCTGAGCGTCGGCGCCCCGGGCCCGTCCGACGCGGCGACGCTCGCGGCGCTGCGGGTCCTCACCGTCCTGCCGGACTCCCTGCGCGGGCTGGTCGCCGAGGTCGAGGCGACCGCGCCCGAGGCCGTCACCCTGTTCCTGAACGACGGGCGGACGGTCGTGTGGGGCGAGGCCGGACGGGCCGACGAGAAGATCCGGCTGCTGGAGGCCCTGCAGCGGACCGAGGCGGGGCGAGCCGTGCGGAGGGTGGACGTCAGCTCCCCGGACGTCCTCATGACGAGCTGACCTCGCGGGCCGTTCGGGAGACCCGTTCGGAAGACCTGTTCGGCTCCGGTGCGTGTGTCGAGGCGCGCGGCGCCGTCCGATGGGGCACGCTGGACGGGCGGGCCGCGGACGCGGCCGGTGGATTGGGACGGCTGAGACGGATGATTCGGACGTTACGCGGCGGGACGGTGCGGGAAGCGGCCCTCATGGGAGGATGGCCCCCGCGCCGATGGCGTCGCCAACCTGGGCAAACCGGCGCCGAGTGCGACACGCCGGTGGAGTTCGGGGGAGGTTAGTTGACCCTGGCGGTAAGGCCGCCCTACTGTCCGTATCAGTCCTCAGGTTGACATAACTGTAAGCCTCAAGTTGAGGGTGAGGGTTGAGGGCGGCCCGGTCCGGCGGACCGGACGCTCCCGGCTCGCGCCAATTGCACACAGGTCAGGAAACACCGCGGCGGCACGGTCGAAAGACCGGTCAGGCGGTCGGATAGAGCGAGCGGAAAGGCCCCTCGTCGTGGCAGCACCGCAGAACTACCTCGCGGTCATCAAGGTCGTCGGCATCGGCGGCGGCGGCGTCAACGCCGTCAACCGGATGATCGAGGAGGGACTCAAGGGCGTCGAGTTCATCGCTATCAACACGGACGCCCAGGCGCTGCTGATGAGTGACGCCGACGTGAAACTGGACGTGGGCCGCGAGCTCACCCGGGGCCTCGGCGCCGGCGCCAACCCGGACGTGGGCCGGAAGGCCGCCGAGGACCACCGGGAGGAGATCGAGGAGGTCCTCAAGGGCGCCGACATGGTGTTCGTCACCGCCGGGGAGGGCGGCGGCACCGGCACCGGGGGCGCGCCGGTCGTGGCGAACATCGCGCGCTCGCTCGGCGCCCTGACGATCGGCGTCGTCACCCGCCCGTTCAGCTTCGAGGGCAAGCGCCGCGCGATGCAGGCCGAGGCCGGCATCGAGACGCTGCGCGACGAGGTCGACACCCTCATCGTCATCCCCAACGACCGGCTGCTGTCGATCTCCGACCGGCAGGTCAGCGTCCTCGACGCCTTCAAGGCCGCCGACCAGGTGCTCCTGTCCGGTGTCCAGGGCATCACCGACCTCATCACCACGCCGGGCCTCATCAACCTGGACTTCGCCGACGTCAAGTCCGTCATGTCCGGCGCCGGCTCGGCGCTCATGGGCATCGGCTCCGCGCGCGGCGACGACCGCAGCGTCGCGGCGGCCGAGATGGCGATCTCCAGTCCGCTGCTGGAGGCCAGCATCGACGGCGCCCACGGCGTCCTGCTGTCCATCTCCGGCGGCTCCGACCTCGGCCTGTTCGAGATCAACGAGGCCGCCCAGCTGGTGTCGAACGCCGCCGCGCCCGACGCGAACATCATCTTCGGCGCGGTCATCGACGACGCGCTCGGCGACGAGGTCCGGGTGACGGTGATCGCCGCGGGGTTCGACGAGGGCCGTCCGGCCAAGCCGGCCCCGGAGCCGGACCACCGCAAGTCGCCCCCCCCGCCGCGGCCGGAGCCGCGGCCACCGGCCTCCGCGCCCGCCG
>NZ_JBHTJA010000141.1:0-14043 GCF_042675525.1 Actinomadura sediminis | reverse complement strand
GTCCCCGCCCGTCCCGGGTCGGGGGCGCGCGGCGCCCGCGCCACCGGTTCCCGGCGGGGCGGCGCGGCCGGGGCGGGGGCGCCGCCGCCGTCCTCCACCGGCGCCCGTCCGGTCTCCGGCGACGGAGCCGGACCCGGCGGCGGGCGCATTGAGCCGCCGTCCGGGTGCGTCACCGCGTAGCCGTAGCGGCGCGACAGCATCCCGAGCTGGTTCCCGACCCACCGCGCGACGTCGTCGGCCTCCCGGTACCCCGCCGCGGAGACCCCCGGCGGCGGCCGGTGCGCGTTCAGCCAGCCCCGGATCGCGTTCTGCGCGTCCTGCATCTGCTTGATGAGCCGGTCCAGCGCGGGCGGGTCGATCCCCCGGAAGTCCGGGTCGCGGGCCGCCGGGCCCGTGCGCATCTGCGCGGTCATCGGTCCTCCGGGGGTCACCGGACGTCGGGGTCGTCTCCCAGGATCACACCGGCGTCACAGGCTGTCGAGGGCTTCCGGCAGGCCGGGGCCGGTCGGCCGGGCCAGCGCCCGCACGGCGGCCTCGTCGCGCGCGACGACCGCGGCGCCGTCCGCCACGACGATCGGCCGCTGGATCAGCACCGGGTGGGCCACCATGATCTCGATCCACCGCGCCCGGTCGCGCTCGAGGTCCTTCAGCCCGAGCTCCTTCGCGACCGGCTCGTTCAGCCGCGCGACCTCCCACGGCTCCGCGCCGAGCCGGCCGAGCACGGCGTCCAGTTCCGCGGCCGTCGGAGGGTCGTCCAGGTACCGCCGCTCGGTGTAGGCGACGCCCGCCTCGTCCAGCGCGGCCTTCGCGGCGCGGCTCTTCGAGCAGCGCGGGTTGTGCCAGATCTCCGTCATCACTCCACCTCCGCCGGGTCGCCCCCGGTGATCTTCAGCAGCTCCTCGTACGACGTCGGGAACACGGTGTGCGGATGCCCGCCCGCCGCCCACACGCGGTCGTACGCGTCCAGCCAGACGTCCACGAGCGTGCGGATCGGCGCCGGATGGCCCACCGGCGCCACGCCGCCGATCGGCTGGCCCGTCGCCGCCCGGACGAACTCGGGTGTCGCCCGCCGCACTCGCCGCGCCCCTACGAGCCCGGCGACCTTCACGGTGTCGACGCGGTGCGCCCCGCTGGTCAGCACCAGCAGCGGCGCGCCGTCCGCGTCGAACACCAGGCTGTTGGCGATCGCGCCGACCTCGCACCCCAGCTGGTCGGCGGCGGCCTGCGCCGTCCGGGCCGACTCGGGCAGCTCGACGACCTCGCCCGCGGCCCCGTGCCCGCGCAGGACGCCCGCGACGTGTTCGGCGTTCGGATGCATGCCCGCACCCTAACCGACCTGCGCACGCCCGGTCCGTTCGAACACGTTGACGAATCGTCACGAGGGCGGTTTACTGTGAGTGCGTCGAACTTATGTTCGACGTGATGCGGGACTCGCGGCCCGTATCAGGGCGACGCCCCCCGCCGGCGGCGATGTGCCGGCGGGGGGCCGAGGGCCGGGCGGAGTGAGGGGAAGCTCTCCGCCCGGCCGGCCCGAGCCCCGGAAGGAGGCAGCCATGTCCGCAACGACGACCGCAGTCCACTCCGCCGCACTCTCCGGCCCGCCGGGCCCGCGGCGCCGCCCGCGGCCCGCGCCGCGCCCGGCGCACACCGCGGTAGGCCAGCTGCAGGCCGCCCGCACGGGCCTCGCGGAGGCCGCCGAGGCCACCACGCCCGCCGTCCGCTACGTCTGCGCCCACCTCGCCGCGCTGCGCGCCGCCGCCGCCGTGCTGGCGTCCCGCGATCCCGTGGAGACGCACCGCCGCGGCCGTCCCCGCAGCGTGTGGGTGCTGCTGCCCGAGGCCGAGCCCGCACTGCGCGAGTGGGCCGCCTTCTTCGCCGCCGGCGCCGACAAGCGCGCCGCCGCCGAGGCCGGCCTGCCCCGCGCCGTCACCGCCCGCGAGGCCGAGGAACTGCTGCACGACGCCGAGATCTTCGTCTCCCTCGTCGAGGACTGCCTCGGCATCGCGGGCCAGACCGCCCTCCCGTTCACCGACGCGAACTGACCTCCCCCCACAAGGGCCGTCCCACCTCCCCGGGACGGCCCGCGCCGGGCCGGGGCGGCCCGCTCCTTTCACCGAGCACCGCCCCGGCCCGCCCGCCCACGCCCGGCGAACCCCCGTGACCGGCGATCCGGGCGCACGCCTGCGGGCCGGTGCGGGTGCGGGCCGCGACCGGTGGGGCGGCGGCCCTTCCGCAACCGGGGAGCGCCGGGCTCCGGGGCGGGCGGTCGGGTGGTGGTCCGGGGCGGGTGACAGGCATGTGCGGGTGATAGGCATGTGCGGGTGGAAGCACTGTTGCCGCTCGCCGGGATGCGCATCGTCGAGATCTCCAGTTTCGTCGCCGCTCCGCTGGGCGGGATGACGCTCGCGCAGCTCGGCGCCGAGGTGATCCGGGTGGATCAGGTCGGCGGCGGGCCCGACATCGACCGGTGGCCGCTGGCGCCGTCCGGGCGGAGCCTGTACTGGGCCGGGCTCAACAAGGGGAAGCGCTCGGTCACCGTGGACCTGCGGTCCGCCGAGGGGCGCGACGTCGCGGCGCGGCTCGCGGCCGAGTGCGGGACCGTGCTGACGAACGCGCCGCCGCGCGGCGGGCTCGGCCCGGGCGAACTGGCGGCGCGGCGGCCCGATCTCGTGCACGTCCAGCTCCTGGGGCGCCGGGACGGCGGCACCGGGGTCGACTACACGGTGAACGCGGCGTCCGGGTTCCCGTCGATCACCGGACGGGACGGCGCGCCGGTGAACCACGCGCTGCCGGTGTGGGACGTCGTGTGCGGGCTCTACCTGGCGGCGGGGCTGCTCGCGGCGGACCGGCACCGGACGCGGACGGGCGAGGGCGGCAGGCTCCGCGTGGCCCTCGACGACGTCGCGCTGGCGACCGCCGGGAACCTCGGCTACCTCGCCGAGGCGCAGCTCGGGGCCCCGCGCGAACGGATCGGCAACCACGTGTTCGGTGAGTTCGGCCGCGACTTCCGCACTGCGGACGGGCGCGTGATGGTCGCCGTCGTCACCGGGCGGCAGTGGCGCGACCTCGTCGCCGCGACCGGGCTCGGGGACGTCGTGGCGGCGCTCGAACGCGCGCTGGGGGCCGATTTCGGGTCGGCCGGGGACCGGTACCGGCACCGGGAGGCGATCGGCGGCGTCCTCGCCTCGTGGTTCGCCGCGCGGACGTGCGCCGGGATCGAGGACGCGCTGCACGGCACGTCCGTCCTGTGGTCGCGGTACCGGGACTTCGGCGAGGTCGCCGCGGAACTGGGCGGCCGGCCGCTCATGGGCGAGCTCGACCAGCCCGGCATCGGACCGCACCTCGCCCCGGGCTCGCCGCTCCTGTTCGGCGGCCAGGCGCCGCCCGCCCCCGCGCCGACGCTCGGCGAGCACACCGCGGAGGTCCTGCGGGACGTCCTCGGGATGACCGGCGACGAGGTGGCCGGCCTGCGCGCCCGCCGCATCGCGGGCGAGGGCTGACGGTCACCGGCGGCGCCGGTAGGACACCGCCAGCACCGCGAGGATCGGCGCCCACGCGACGAGCGGCAGGTACAGGAACCCGACGAGCGTGTGCCCGGCGGGCGTCATGTCGTCGTGCGGCATCGCCCACCAGAACGCGAACGGCGTCCAGAGGGCGCCGAGGGCGGCCACGCCGATCCAGGCGGGGATCAGGACGGCGGGGACGGGAACGGTCCGGCCGCCGATCACGGGCACCCACCGGGGGACGACCTCGCCCCAGCGCTGCACCAGCCCCAGCGTGAGCAGCGCGGCGATCTCGGTCGCGACCGACAGCCCGATCAGGTAGACGGGGCCCGCGAGACCGGGCGGGCAGATGATCCGGTGGCCCTCGTCGGTGTAGCCGAGGGGGAAGCCGAGCGCGAGCCCGATCCGCCAGAGGCAGGAGGGGAGCGCGAGGAGCGTCACGGCGTGCGCGGCGCGGTGCTGCCAGGTCGGGGGCGCGGAGGTGGGGGCCATGCGTCGATCATGGCTGCCCGGGGGGCGGCGGGACCTCCGTCCGCGGACCGGGGGCCGTCACCCGCGCGGGGGATCATCCTCTCCTCCGGGACGGCGAGGGCGCCGTCCGCCGGGTCCCCGAGGCAGGCGATGTGCTCGGGTTCGCCTCTCGGAGGCCCTCCCTCGCGGCAGGGCCGTGGCGTTCGGAGCGGACACCGCGCGCGGTGAGCCGGTCCGCGGGGCATGTGAGATTGTTAGGGGAGCGAAGTAAGGAGGGGCGGACGTGGCGGCGCGGGGCGGTCGGGGACTGGTGCCGCTGCTGGCGTTCCTCGGCGTGACCGCCTACTCGCTGTCGATGGCCGTCGTCACCCCGGCGCTGCCGCAGATCCAGGCGGGGCTCTCCACGACGGCGGCGGGCGCGGCCTGGGCGCTGACGGCGATGACGCTGTCGGCGGCGGTGGCGACGCCGGTCGTCGGGCGGCTCGGCGACCTGTACGGGCCGCGCCGCGTGCTGCTCGCGGTCATGGCCGCGGCGACGGCCGGCATGGTGGTGGCCGCGGCGGCGGCGTCGCTGCCGGTCATGCTCGCCGGACGCGTGCTCAGCGGGGTCGGCGCCGGGGTGTTCCCGCTCGCGTACACGATCATCCGGGACGTGGTGCCCGCCGAGCGGACGGCGTCGGCGATCGGGCTGATGTCGTCGATGCTGGGGCTCGGCGGCGCGCTCTCGTGGTGCATGGCCGGGCCGATCATCGATCTGCTCGGCTGGCGGTGGCTGCTGTGGGTGCCGGTCCTCGGGCTCGTCCCGGGGCTGCTCGCGGCCTGGTGGGTCGTGCCGCACGCGCCGTCCCGCGCGGGCGCCCGCGTCGACTGGTGGGGCGCCGTGCTGTTCGCGGGATGGCTCGTGGCGGCCCTGGCGGCGCTCACCCAGGGGACGTTCTGGGGCTGGACGTCGCCGGGCGTGCTGGGGCTGCTGGCGGCGTCGGCGGTGACGGCCGTCGTCTGGCTGCGGGTCGAGACGCGGGTCCGGGAGCCGCTCGTGGACCCGCGCATCATGCGGCTCCGCGGGGTGTGGACCGCCAACGCGGCGTCGCTGCTGGCGGGCTATGCGCTGATGGCGGGCGGGCTGCTGTTCCCGCTGCTGGTGCAGCTCCCGGAGGACACCGGGTACGGGTTCGGCGGAAGCGCGACGCAGGCGGCGGTGCTGCAGCTCCCCGCGAGCATCGGGATGACGGTCGCGGGCGCGGCGGCGGGGGCGCTGGACCGGCGGTTCGGGTCGCGCGCCGTGCTGTTCGCCGGGGCGGCGCTGACGGGCGCCGGCTACCTGTTCGTCACGCTCGCGCACTCGGAGCTGTGGCACCTGTACGTCGGCGGCGTCGTCCGCGGCGTCGGCCTCGGCCTCGCCTACGCGGCGGTGGCGACGCTGGTGGTGCTCGCGGTCCCGGCGGGGGAGACGGGCGCGGCCACGGGCGTCAACACGCTGATCCGGACGGTCGGCGCGTCGCTGGGCACCCAGGTCAGCGCGGTGATCGTCGCGGGCGTCCCGGGCGAGCGCGGTTTCACCGCGGGTTTCGCGCTGAGCGCCGCGGCGATGGCGGCCGTGCTGCCCCTGGCCCTGCTGGCCGCCCGCGGCCGCGCCCCGGACCCGCCCGCGGCGACGGCCCGGAAGCACCCGCACGAGGCCGGGGCCGCCCGCGCGCCGTGACGGCGCGTCACGCTCCCCCCGGGCCCCCGGCAAGGCGACGGGGGCCCGGGCGGAGCCGGGCCCCCGTCGTGCGAGGCGATGGATCAGAACGACTCGACGGCGCGGCGCGCCTCCGGGTCGAGCACCCCCCAGGAGATGAGCTCCTCGGTCAGCTCCGTCGGGGACTTGTCATAGATGACCGCGAGTGAACGCAGGTCTTCCTGGCGGATGGACAGGACCTTCCCGTTGTAGTCGCCCCGCTGGCTCTGAATCGTCGCGGCGTAACGGGCGAGAGGACCGGCCTTGTCCTTCGGAAGCTGCTGCAGCCGCTCGAGGTCGATCACGAGCTTGGGTGTAGGCCCGAGCGGGCTCGGCGCGGCTCCGCCGGGCAGCAACTCGGAAACCGGCACGCCATAGAAATCGGCGAGCTCGGCCAGCTTCTGAACGGTGACGGCGCGGTCGCCCCGCTCGTACGAACCCACGACGACGGCCTTCCAGCGGCCTCGGGACTTCTCTTCCACCCCGTGCAGGGACAGGCCCTGCTGGGTGCGGATGGCGCGCAGGCGCGCACCGAGAGCCTTTGCGTATTCAGACGGCATTCTTGGCCCCCCAGGCTCACTTTCGTCGTCGATTGGTTCCCGGCCGATGCCGGGGACCGACAGAATCCCGAAGCCAATGCGCCTCAAGACCCCGTCTCCAGGGATGGTTACGGACAGTGACGGTAAAACGGTGCGGGCCCCAGGTCAAGCTGATTGGAAAAAAGCGGTCGAATCCGTAGGTCTCGGTTCGGAGCGTCCGCGGACCCCGAACCCCCGCGGGAACGGCGCGCGGACGGCCGTTCCGGGCGCCCGGCCGGCCGAGTGTGACCCCTCTCACCAGCGATGATACGGGCCCGCCCGGTGCCGGGGCAGTTCCGGCCGGCTGCTAACGTGTGGGGGACAAGACGTCCTTTAAGGCCCGTCCGGTGAGGCGGGAAAGGAGGTTTCCGAGGTGAATGCTGCCTCCAGGCCACCGCGGCCTGCGGGGTCGCGCGCCGCGGAGGGTGACCCCCGGCCCAAGGCCGTTCTCGAGGGTCCCGACATCCGCCGCGCGCTGACCCGGATCGCCCACGAGATCCTCGAACGCACCAAGGGCGGGCACGACGTCCTGCTGCTGGGCATCCAGACGCGCGGGGTGACGCTGGCCGAGCGGCTGGCGGGCCTGCTGCGCGAGGTGGAGGGACGCCCCGTGCCGTGGGGGTCGCTCGACGTGACCATGTACCGGGACGACCTGCGGATGCGCCCCGCGCGCGCCCTCGGCCGCACCGAGCTCCCGTCGGACGGCGTCGACGACCGCGTCGTGGTGCTGGTCGACGACGTCCTGTTCTCCGGACGGACGGTCCGCGCGGCGCTCGACGCCCTCAACGACCTCGGCCGGCCGCGCGCCGTCCAGCTCGCGGTCCTGGTCGACCGCGGGCATCGCGAGCTGCCGATCCGCGCCGACTACGTGGGCAAGAACCTGCCGACGTCGATGCGCGAGACCGTCAAGGTGCTGCTGGACGAGAACGACGGCCGCGACGCGGTGCTGCTCGGCCCGGTCCCCGAGCCCGTGGGCTCCCCGGTCCCCGCCCCGGCGTCCGCGCGGGGAGGCGCCGAGTGAAGCGCCACCTGATCTCCGCCGCCGACCTGACCCGCGACGACGCGCTGCTCGTCCTCGACACCGCCGAGGAGCTGGCGCAGATCGCGGGCCGCTCCATCAAGAAGCTGCCGACGCTGCGCGGCCGCACGGTCGTCAACCTGTTCTTCGAGGACTCCACCCGCACCCGGATCTCGTTCGAGGCCGCCGCGAAACGGCTCTCGGCGGACGTCATCAACTTCTCCGCGAAGGGGTCCAGCGTGTCCAAGGGCGAGAGCCTGAAGGACACCGCGCTGACGCTCGAGGCGATGGGCGCCGACGGCGTCGTCATCCGGCACGGCGCGTCCGGCGCCCCGCACCGGCTCGCGGGCTGGGTGCAGGGCAGCGTCGTCAACGCCGGCGACGGCACCCACGAGCACCCGACGCAGGCGCTGCTGGACGCGTTCACGATGCGCCGCCGCCTCGGCGACCTCGAGGGCCGCAAGGTCACGATCGTGGGCGACGTCCTGCACAGCCGGGTGGCGCGTTCCAACGTCCTGCTGCTGGACACCCTCGGCGCCGACGTCACCGTGGTCGCGCCGCCGACGCTGCTGCCGGTCGCGATCGACACGTGGCCGTGCCGGGTCTCCTTCGACCTGGACGCCGTCCTGCCGAAGAGCGACGTGGTCATGATGCTGCGCGTCCAGCAGGAGCGGATGAACGCCGCGTACTTCCCGACCGTGCGCGAGTACAGCCGCCGCTACGGCCTGGACGCCGAGCGGATGGGGCAGCTCCCCGAGCACGCGATCGTCATGCACCCCGGGCCGATGAACCGCGGCGTCGAGATCGCCGCCGAGGTCGCCGACTCGGTCCGCTCCACCATCGTCGAGCAGGTCGCCAACGGCGTCAGCGCCCGCATGGCCGTGCTCTACCTGCTGCTCGGAGGCTCCGAGCCCGCCATCGGCCAGGAGGTCTCCCAGTGACGCTCACCCTCATCAAGGGCGCCCGGATCCTCGGCGGCGAGCCCGCCGACGTCCTCGTCCGCGACGGCGTCGTCGCCGAGGTCGGCGCCCGCCTGGACGCGCCGGGCGCGCAGGTCGTCGACGCCGCCGGGCTGATCGCCCTCCCCGGGCTGGTCGACCTGCACACCCACCTGCGCGAGCCCGGCCGCGAGGACGCCGAGACCGTCGAGTCCGGCACCAAGGCCGCCGCGATGGGCGGCTACACGGCCGTCCACGCGATGGCCAACACCGACCCGGTCGCCGACACCGCCGGCGTCGTCGAGCAGGTGTGGCGGCTCGGCCGCGAGGCCGGGTACTGCGACGTGCAGCCGGTCGGCGCCGTCACCCGCGGCATCGCGGGCGAGCAGCTCGCCGAACTCGGCGCGATGGCCGACTCCGCCGCGTCCGTCCGGGTGTTCTCCGACGACGGGCACTGCGTCTCGGACGCCGTCATCATGCGGCGCGCGCTGGAGTACGTGAAGGCGTTCGACGGCGTCGTGGCGCAGCACGCGCAGGAGCCGCGGCTCACCGAGGGCGCGCAGATGAACGAGGGCGAGATGTCGGCCGCGCTGGGCCTGCGCGGCTGGCCCGCGGTCGCCGAGGAGGCGATCATCGCCCGGGACGTCCTGCTCGCCCAGCACGTCGGGTCCCGGCTGCACGTCTGCCACGTGTCCACCGCCGGGTCCGTCGAGATCATCCGGTGGGCGAAGAGCAAGGGCTGCCCGGTGACCGCCGAGGTCACCCCGCACCACCTGCTGCTGAACGACGCCCGCGCCGGGTCCTACGACCCGATCTTCAAGGTGAACCCGCCGCTGCGCACCGCCGACGACGTCACCGCGCTGCGGCACGCGCTCGCCGACGGGACGATCGACTGCGTCGCCACCGACCACGCCCCGCACCCGGTCGAGGCCAAGGAGACCGAGTGGGCGGTCGCCGCGATGGGCATGATCGGCCTCGAGACCGCGCTGCCGGTCGTCCAGGAGGCCATGGTCGACACCGGGCTGCTCGACTGGGCCGGCGTCGCCGACCGCATGTCGTACCGGCCCGCGCGCATCGGCCGCCTTTCCGGGCAGGGACGTCCGCTGGAGACCGGGTCGCCCGCCAACATCACGCTGTACGACCCGTCGCCGCGCCGCGCGGTGGACCCGTCGGCCATGACGTCCAAGAGCCGCAACACCCCGTTCGCCGGGCTGGAGCTGCCGGGACGCGTCGTGGCGACGTTCCTGCGCGGCGAGCCGACCGTCCTGGAAGGGAAGCTTCAATGAACCCTGCTCTGCTCGTTCTGGAAGACGGCAGGGTGTTCCACGGGGCCGCGTACGGGGCCGAGGGCGAGACCTTCGGCGAGATGGTCTTCAACACCGGCATGACCGGCTACCAGGAGACCCTCACCGACCCGTCGTACGCGCGCCAGATCGTGGCCATGACGTCCCCGCACATCGGCAACACGGGCGTGAACGACGAGGACCCCGAGTCCGGCCGCATCCAGGTCGCCGGGTACGTGGTCCGCGAGCCCGCCCGCGTCGCGTCCAACTGGCGCGCCACCGGCTCGCTCGGGTCGGCGCTGCGCGACCAGGGCGTCGTCGGCATCGCGATCCCGGGCACCCGGGCGCTGACCCGCCACCTGCGCGACCGCGGCGCCATGCGCGCCGGGATCTTCTCCGGCGCCGCCGCGGCCGCCGGCGCGGACGCGCTGCTGGAGCGGGTGCGGCGGAGCCCGTCGATGGAGGGCGCCGACCTCGCCCGCGACGTGTCGACGGCCGAGCCGTACGTCGTCCCGGCGATCGGGGAGAGGCGCTTCACCGTCGCCGCCGTCGACCTCGGCATCAAGTCGATGACGCCGCACCGGATGGCCGAGCGGGGCTGCGAGGTGCACGTCCTGCCCGCGACCGCCACGGCCGCCGACGTCCTCGCGCTGAACCCCGACGGCGTGTTCTTCTCCAACGGCCCCGGCGACCCGTCCGCCGCCGGCTACGCGGTGGACGCGCTGCGGGGCGTCCTCGACGCCGGGAAGCCGTTCTTCGGCATCTGCTTCGGCAACCAGATCTTCGGCCGCGCGCTCGGCCTCGGGACCTACAAGCTGCGGTTCGGCCACCGGGGCATCAACCAGCCCGTGCAGGACCGGACGACCGGCAAGGTCGACGTGTCGGCCCACAACCACGGGTTCGCCGTGGACGCCCCGGTCGACGGCCCGTTCGACACCCCGTACGGGCGCGCCGAGGTCACCCACGTGAACCTGAACGACGGCTGCGTCGAGGGCCTGCGGCTGCTCGACCGTCCCGCCTTCAGCGTTCAGTACCACCCGGAGGCCGCGGCGGGCCCGCACGACGCGTCCGGCCTGTTCGACCGTTTCTGCGAGATGATGGAGGGGTCTGCGTGATTACAGAGGGTGCAAGGTAATGCCGCGCCGCGAAGACCTGACGTCCGTCCTGGTGATCGGCTCCGGGCCGATCGTGATCGGCCAGGCGTGCGAGTTCGACTACTCGGGCACCCAGGCGTGCCGCGTGCTCAAGGCCGAGGGCCTGCGGGTCACGCTCGTCAACAGCAACCCCGCGACGATCATGACGGATCCGGAGTTCGCCGACGCCACCTACGTCGAGCCGATCACCCCCGAGGTCGTCGAGAAGATCATCGCCAAGGAGCGGCCGGACGCGCTGCTGCCGACGCTCGGCGGCCAGACGGCCCTCAACACCGCGATCTCGCTCTACGAGAGCGGCG
This sequence comes from Actinomadura sediminis, assembly GCF_042675525.1. Lineage (NCBI taxonomy): Bacteria > Bacillati > Actinomycetota > Actinomycetes > Streptosporangiales > Thermomonosporaceae > Actinomadura > Actinomadura sediminis. Next base: position 3,079 of record NZ_JBHTJA010000141.1, on the reverse strand, counting down.
TCCTCGAGCGGTACGGCGTCGAGCTGATCGGCGCCGACGTCGACGCGATCCAGGCCGGCGAGAACCGGGAGAAGTTCAAGGAGATCGTCGCCAAGGTCGCGCGCGAGCAGGGCCTGAACGCCGAGTCCGCCCGGTCCGTCATCTGCCACACCATGGACGAGGTCATGGCGGCGGCGGGCGACCTCGGCTACCCGCTGGTCGTCCGGCCGTCGTTCACGATGGGCGGCCGGGGCTCCGGCTTCGCCCACGACGAGGACGACCTGCGCCGCATCGCCGGCGCCGGCCTCGACGCGTCCCCGACCAGCGAGGTGCTCCTGGAGGAGTCCATCCTCGGCTGGAAGGAGTACGAGCTGGAGGTCATGCGGGACCGCGCCGACAACGTGGTCATCGTGTGCTCCATCGAGAACCTCGACCCGATGGGCGTGCACACCGGCGACTCGATCACCGTCGCGCCCGCGATGACGCTGACCGACCGCGAGTACCAGAACATGCGGGACGTCGCGATCGCCGTGATCCGCGAGGTCGGCGTCGACACCGGCGGCTGCAACATCCAGTTCGCGGTGCAGCCCGGCACCGGCCGGATGATCGTCATCGAGATGAACCCGCGGGTGTCGCGGTCGTCCGCGCTGGCGTCCAAGGCCACCGGCTTCCCGATCGCCAAGATCGCCGCGAAGCTCGCGATCGGCTACACCCTCGACGAGATCCCGAACGACATCACCCGCGAGACGCCCGCGTCGTTCGAGCCCACGCTCGACTACGTCGTGGTGAAGGTCCCCCGGTTCGCGTTCGAGAAGTTCCCCGGCGCCGACGGCACCCTCACCACCCACATGAAGTCGGTCGGCGAGGCCATGGCGATCGGCCGCTGCTTCACCGAGGCGCTGCAGAAGGCGCTGCGGTCGCTGGAGCAGAAGGGTTCGTCGTTCGGCTGGGCCGGCAAGGACGACGCCTCGGGCCTCGACGTGCCCGCGCTGATCGAGTCCGCGTCGCGCCCCCACGACGGGCGCCTCCGCGACGTCCAGCGGGCGCTCTGGGCCGGTGCGTCCCTCCAGGACGTGTACGCGGCCACCGGCATCGACCCCTGGTTCCTCGACCAGATCGCCGCGATCAACGCCGTCGCCGAGGAGATCCGCACCGCCGACGACGCGCTCACCCGCGAGAAGCTCCTGGCCGCCAAGCGGCACGGCTTCTCCGACGCGCAGATCGGCGAGCTGCGGGGCCTGTCGGAGGAGGTCGTCCGCGAGGTCCGGCACGCGCTCGGCCTCCGCCCCGTCTACCTCACCGTCGACACCTGCGCCGCCGAGTTCGAGGCGCGGACCCCGTACATGTACTCGTCCTACGACGAGGAGACCGAGGTCCCGGCCGGCACGAAGCCGAAGGTGCTGATCCTCGGCAGCGGCCCGAACCGCATCGGGCAGGGCGTCGAGTTCGACTACTCGTGCGTCCACGCGTCCTTCACGCTGGCCGAGGCGGGCTACGAGACCGTCATGGTCAACTGCAACCCCGAGACGGTCTCGACCGACTACGACACGTCCGGGCGGCTGTACTTCGAGCCGCTCACGCTCGAGGACGTCCTCGAGGTCGTGCACGCCGAGCAGCAGACCGGCGAGGTCGCGGGCGTGATCGTCCAGCTCGGCGGGCAGACCCCGCTCGGCCTCGCGCAGAAGCTCAAGGACGCGGGCGTCCCGATCGTCGGGACGTCCCCGGAGAGCATCCACCTCGCCGAGGAGCGCGGCGCGTTCGGGCGCGTCCTGCACCGCGCGGGGCTCCTCGCGCCCAAGCACGGCACCGCCACCTCGTACGCCGAGGCCCGCGAGATCGCCGCGGAGATCGGCTACCCGGTCCTCGTGCGGCCGTCGTACGTGCTCGGCGGGCGCGGCATGGAGATCGTCTACGACGACGTGACGCTCGAGTCGTACATGGCGCGCGCCACCGAGGCGAGCCCCGAGCACCCGGTGCTGGTCGACCGGTTCCTCGACGAGGCCGTCGAGATCGACGTCGACGCCCTGTTCGACGGCGAGGACCTCTACCTCGGCGGCGTCATGGAGCACATCGAGGAGGCCGGCATCCACTCCGGCGACTCCGCGTGCGCGCTGCCGCCCATCACCCTCGGGCACGACGACGTCCGCCGCATCCGCGAGGCCACCGAGGCCCTCGCCCGCGGCGTCGGGGTGCGCGGGCTGATGAACGTCCAGTACGCGCTGTCCGCGGGCGTCCTGTACGTCCTGGAGGCGAACCCGCGCGCGTCCCGGACCGTCCCGTTCGTGTCCAAGGCGACCGCCGTGCCGCTCGCGAAGGCCGCCGCCCGCGTCATGATGGGCGCGACGATCGCCGAGCTGCGCGCCGAGGGCCTGCTGCCCGCGGCCGGCGACGGCGGGAACCTCCCGCTGGACGCGCCGATCGCGGTGAAGGAGGCCGTCCTCCCGTTCGACCGGTTCCGCAACGCGCGCGGGCAGGGCGTCGACACCGTCCTCGGGCCGGAAATGCGCTCGACGGGCGAGGTCATGGGCATCGACGAGGTGTTCGGCACCGCGTTCGCCAAGTCGCAGCAGGCCGCCTACGGGTCGCTGCCGACCAAGGGCCGCGCGTTCGTCTCCGTCGCCAACCGGGACAAGCGGCACATGGTGTTCCCCGTGAAGCGCCTCGCTGACCTGGGCTTTGAGATTCTTGCCACGGAGGGGACCGCCGAGGTCCTGCACCGCAACGGCGTCCGTGCCAAGATCGTGCGCAAGCACAGCGAGGGACCCGGCCCGGACGGCGAGCCCACGATCGTGCGGCGCGTCCTCGACGGCGAAGTGGACCTCATCGTCAATACTCCCTTCGGCGGCCCCGGTCAGTCCGGGCCCCGGCTCGACGGGTACGAGATCCGCACCGCGGCCGTGCTGCGCGGCGTGCCGTGCGTCACGACCGTGCAGGGGCTCGCCGCCGCCGTCCAGGGCATCGAGGCCGTCGCGGGCGGGCAGATCGGCGTCCGCTCCCTGCAGGAGCACGCCGAGCGGCTCGGCGGCGCGGACGGCCGCACGGGCACGGACGTCCCGGCGCCGACCGCGCCCGCGCCCGCGGGCGGGCTCGGCGTCGAGGT
>NZ_JBHTJA010000140.1:0-14065 GCF_042675525.1 Actinomadura sediminis | reverse complement strand
CGAGCGGCCCCGCGGGCGCGGCGGCCGCCTCGGCGGCGAGGCCCGCGTAGACGATCGCCTCCTCGGTGCGGCGCAGCAGCGCCGACCGCCACACCTGCCGCCGGGTCGCGGCTCCCGCGCGGGCGAGGCGGGCGTCGACGCGGGCCAGGACGACCGTCGCGGCGAGCAGCAGCGCGCCCGCGACGGCCCCGGCGCGGGTGGCGTCGGAGAACCAGACGGCGGCCAGCGCGGCGAGGCCCAGGGAGATCGGCGCGGTGGTGCCGGGGGTGAGACCCCAGCGTGCCGCGCGGCGCACCGTCTGCTGCTCCACGGTCGCCTCTCGGTTCGGGCGGGCCGTGCGCCCGCGGGTCCGGTACGTTGAGCTTGAGCCGTACGGTAATGGCAGAGCGTAATGCTTCGATGACCGGTTGTGTGGAGAACGGGGAGACATGGGTACGCGGACGGTCGCGGTGGTGCTCGCCGGCGGGGTCGGGGCGCGGCTGGGCGCCGGGCGCCCCAAGCAGCTCCTCGAGATCGGCGGCCGCCCGATCCTGGCCCGCGCGGTCGCCGCGTTCGACGCGCATCCCCGCATCGACGAGGTGCTGGTCGTGATGGCGTCCGGGCACCTGCGCGCGGCGGCGGCGATCGTCGCGCCGTTCGGCAAGGTCGCGGGCGTGGTCGAGGGCGGCGACACCCGCACCGCGTCGACGGTCGCGGCGCTGGAGGCGCTGGCCGGCCGGCCGGACGACGTCCGGGTCCTGTTCCACGACGCGGCCCGCCCGTTCGTCGGCGCCGCCGTGATCGACCGCGTGCTGGACGCGCTGGACGGCGACGCGGCGGTCGCGGTGGGGGTGCCGAGCCCCGACACGATCGTCGTCGTGGAGGACGGCCTGGTCGCGTCGATGCCGTCCCGGGAGACGATGAGCCGGTTCCAGACGCCGCAGGGGTTCGTGCTCGGCACGATCCGCAAGGCGTACGAGATCGCGCTGGCGGATCCGGAGCTCGCGGCGACCGACGACTGCGGGATCGTGCACCGCTACCTGCCGGACGTGCCGATCCGCGTGGTCGCGGGCGACGACCGGAATCTGAAGGTCACGCGTCCGCTGGACCTCTCGCTCGCCGAGCACATCGCCGCGGAGGAGACCCCTTGATCTTCGACAGCACCCCCGCGGTCATCGGCCACCGCGGCTACGGGTCCGGTGAGCGGCCGGTGCCCGGGACGGGCCGGACGGTCGCCGAGAACACGCTCGACTCGATGCTCGCCGCCGTGGAAGCGGGCCTGGGCTGGGTCGAGGTCGACGTGACCCGCACCGCCGACGACCATCTCGTCCTCCGGCACGACCCGACGATCCCGGACGGGTCGCACGTGGTCGACCTGCCCGCGACCGACAGCGGCCTGCCGCGCCTCGCGGACGTCTTCGACGCGCTGCCGCCGCACGTCGCGGTGGACGTCGACGTCAAGACCGTATTGGAGGACGCGCTGGACGACCCGGACCGGCGGACGGGCGCGCTGCTGCTCCCGCTGCTGCGGCGGGAGGCCCGCCGGCGGCCGCTGCTGGTCACGTCGTTCGACCCGGCGCTGCTGGTGTTCCTGCGGGACGAACTGCCGGGCGTCCCGCTCGGGCTGCTGACGTGGCTGCGGTTCCCGCTGTGGCACGCCGTCCCGGCGGCGGCGGGGCTGGGCCTGCAGGCGGTCGCCGTCCACACCGGCTCCTGCGGGTTCGAGCATCCCGACACCCGGCTGCGGCCGCTGGACCACTGCGTGAACGCCGCGCACAAGGCGGGCCTGGAGGTCGTCGCGTGGTGCCCGGCGGCCGAGCACGCCCCGCGCTACGCGGAGGCGGGCATCGACGCGATGGTCGTCGACGACGTCCCCGGCGTCCTCGCCGCCCTCTGAACCGCGGTGCGTGATTCGCCCCGAAATGGAGCGATCCAAATTGGGGGCCGGAGCAACCTTCGCTAAACAAGGGCATAATTTACCGCCCATATGGAGACGGTTCGGCGGACGTTAACCCTGCGGGGCGACGGTCGTGCGGTCCAAGCGACCGATCGAACGGAGCATGCGTGCGCGCCTATCTCGCCGTGGTGAGCAAGGGTAGGAACCGCCGAATTTCACCGCACATCTTGGAGGCCGCGGACACCGCGACCGCCGACGCGATCCCCGTGCCCGCCGACCGGCTGACGTCGTCGCGCTGGACCTCGCCGGACGGCTCGTCCGTCCTGCTGTCCTGGTCGAACGAGCCCGAGCATCGGCTCCTCCCCCGCCCGCTCGCCGCCGGGGACGAACGCGTGCTCGGCCACACCGGCTACCTCGCCGATCCGGACATCGCCGAGAAGGAACTGCTCGAGACCGACGATCCGGCGGCGGCCGTCGCGTCGACGGGCGGGGTGTTCGCGCTGTTCCGCGCGCACCGCGACGGCGTTGACGCCGCCACGTCCATCGCCCGCGTCTGCCCGGTCTATTTCTGCGAATCACCCGATTTCTGTTTCATCGGCAGCCGCGCGCTCCTCGTCCATCTCACCGCGCGCGCCGCCGAAACGGGTCTGCGGAGACCGCCGGTGGACTACGACGTCATGGCGCTCCAGCCGATGGTCCGGCACGGGTTCTTCACCAACGACGACACCCCCTTCGCGGGCGTCCGCGCGCTGCCCGCCGACGCCGTCCTCACCGCCGCGCCCGGACGCGGCGTCACGGTGCGGGAACGGGACGTCCCGGACGCCGAGCCGATGCCCGCGGACGCACGGGAGCGGCGCAGGCGCGTGCAGCGCCTCGCCGAGGCCCTCGTGGACGCCGCCGCGCCGCTCGCCGCGCACGGCGAGCCGGTCGAGCTGGCCCTGTCGGGCGGCCGGGACAGCCGCATCATGGCGGCGGTGCTGACGGCGGCCGGGGTGCCGATGATCGCGACGACGCACGGGTTCGACGACGATCCGGACGTCGTCCTCGCGCGGCGCATCGCCGGGCTGCTCGGCCTCGAGCACCGCGTGACCCTCACGACCACGACCGCGCGCGACGACGCCCCCGACGCGGTGGCCGTCGGGCATCCGCTGCTGCGGGCGTACGACGTCGTCCGCCGCTGCGAGGGCATGACCTCGGCCTACGAGCGGGTCAACGGGTGGGAGCCGTACCGGGTCGGCCCCAAGACGTCGGGGTCGGGCGGCGAGACGCTGCGCGGCGGCCACCTCTACGACCAGCGGGACCTCACGCCCGCGGGAATCCAGAAGCGGGTCCGGACGATCTTCAGATCGGCCGAGGGGTTCTGCACCCCGGAGGCGAACGCCGCCGCCGACGAGCACCTCGCCCGGTGGTCGGCGCGGGCCGCCGAGAACGGGCCGCGCGTCCTCGACCTGCTGTACCTGTTCTACCGGTCGGGACGCTGGATCGTCGGCTCGCACACCGCGACGACGATGAACACGCCGTCCTACCACCCGTTCTTCGACAACCGCGTCGTCCGGGAGGCGCTCGCGCTCCCGCCCGAATGGCGGGCGAGCGAGGAGGTCGTGTTCCTGCTGATCGAGACGCTCGCGCCGAGGCTCGCGTCCGTCCCGCCGGAGGGCAAGCGGTGGCGGTTCGAGGCGGGCGGGCCGCGCCGCCTCCGCGAGTGGCCCGCGTGGCGGCGCCGCGCGGCCGTCCTGCCGAAGGGACGCACGTCCGGGTTCAACTGGCGGCGCGAGTTCGACGAGCCGTTCCTCGCCCTGCTGCGCGACCATGTCCTGGACGGCCCGCCCGAACTGTGGGACATCGTGAACCGCCGCAAGTTCGAGGAGCACTTCGCGACGGTCCCGAAGGGCTGGACGAACCAGCTATGGCACATCTACACGCTCAGCGTGCTGCTGTCGGGCGCATGGCGGGAGCCGAGGCCGAAGCTGCCGAACGTCCGGATCCCGATCCCGCGTTAACGCCCGCGCAGGTCGTCGTCCCCGTACATGCGGGTCCACTCGCCGCCCTCGCCCTGCCCCCGGGACGGGTCGGGGCGCTCCTCCCCGTGCCCGAACGGGACGGCCCCGGGCTGCTGCTGCGGCTGCTGCGGCTGCTGCGGCTGCGGTCCCTGCGGCGCGGGCGGCGGCGAGTAGGGCGGCGCGAACGGTCCCGGCTCCGCATGCGGCTGCGGACCGGCCCCCGGGCGGGCGGTCCCGGGCAACGGCGGCGGGCCGGACGCGCCCATCGGCGCGGGCGGCGGCCCGGCGTGCCGCGACCTCGCGGCGGTGCTCGTCCACCGCCCCGGCATCACCGACGCCACCAGGAGCAGCAGGCCGAGCAGCAGGAAGATGCCGTACGGGCCGATGATCCCGATGTAGGCCAGTTCGAGCCGGGCGGGGAGCAGGTCCGCCACGAGTTCCTGCCGCAGCATCCAGCCCGGATCGGCGACCCACACGCCGCCGACGCCCGTGAGCACGACGCCGGGGATCAGCGAGGCGAGCGGCGAGACGCGCGGCGCCACGGCGAGCGCGAGCAGCACGGCCGTGCACAGCAGCAGCGCCGAGCCGATCCAGCGCTCGGACCCCGCCTCGTCGCCGAACGTGGCGGCCACGCGCTGCCCGGACCGGTGCATCTGGTGGGTGCCGTACAGCAGGCCCGCGGCGATCAGCGGGGTCAGGACGACACCGATCAGCGCGCCGAGCGCGTGACGTGCTCCATTGGACATCGGGCCACCTCCAGGCCGCCGGGACGGTGGCGGGGTATCGCCACCGTAACCTTGGGACGGCCCCGAGCGCACCTCCGGTTCCGCCCGTGCCGCCCCGAGCCCCCGTCACGGGGCGGGGCCGCCGGTCAGACGACGGGCTCGCCGGGCTTCGCCGGGGCGGGCTGACCGAGCCGGGGCGGGCTCGTCAGGAAGCCGACGCCCCAGGTGACGTGCATGGTCGCGTAGACGAGCGGGAGGCGCACCCAGGCCGCCGGGGGCAGCCCGCGGCCCTCCACGGCCGCGCCCGCGATCATCGCGACCGCGTACCCGCCGGGCAGGATCCAGCCGGGCCAGAACCCGAACGCCCCGGCGACGGCGCCCGCCGTCATCGCCAGCACCGCGATCGGCGGCGCGAGGTAGCGCAGGTTGAGGGTGCCGGCGTGCTCGCGGCCGACGACGCGGCGCCACCGTCCGGTGTGGAAGTACTGCTTGGCGAGGGCGCGCAGGTCCGGCCGGGGCCGGTAGGTGACGCGCATCCGCGGCGTGAAGAAGATCCGCCCGCCGGTCTGCCGGATGCGGTGGTTCATCTCCCAGTCCTGCGCGCGGGTGAACGTCTCGTCGTACCCGCCGACGCGGTCGAGGGCGCTGCGCCGGAACGTCCCGAGGTAGACGGTCTCGACCTCGCCGGCCTCGCCGCCGGTGTGGAAGCGGGCGTTGCCGACGCCGAGCTTGGACGTCATCGCCCGCGCGACGGCCTGCTCGAAGGGGGTGACGCCCTCGGCGGCCATGATCCCGCCGACGTTGTCGGCGCCCGTCTCCTCCATCGTCTCGACGGCGGCGCGGACGTAGTCGGGCGGCAGCAGCGAATGCCCGTCCACCCGGACGATGATCGAGTACTGCGACGCCTTGATGGCGATGTTGAGGCCCTGCGGGGTGCGGCCGGACGGGTTGGCCACCACGACGATCCGCGGGTCCTCGGCGGCGAGCCGGTGCGCGATCTCGTCGGTGCGGTCGCGGGACGGCCCGAGCGCGAGCACCAGCTCGAGCTCGCCCGGGTAGTCCTGGGTCAGGATGCGCCGCACGGCGTCGGTGAGGTGCCGCTGCTCGTTGAGGACGGGCATGACCACCGACACCGCGGGCCAGGTGCGTCCGCCGTCGTCGGTGCGGGTCCGTGGCGCGTGCTGCGCGGCGCGCTGCGCATGGGGAGACGGGTTCATGGGCTCGCGGGCGCATCCGGCCGGACAGGCCGGAGGAGGCCCCCCTTCCTCTCTCTTGCTCGCTTGTCCGACGCAGCCCACGTCGCCCAGGTTCGCGTGCGGGGCCGCCGGGGTGTGGTCAGGACGGCGTTACGTTACCGCAATGACACGCGGTTCAGATGGCGGTGAGTCAGGTGTTCCCCACTTTAAGGTGGTCGAGACTCATCCCAGCACATCCGACGACGTTCTTCGGGAGGCGGCGGCGGCATGACGGACGGGCACGGCTCGGATCGCGACGACCCGTTCGCGGGCGGTGACGCCGATCCGCTGGAGCGCTACTTCCGGCCCCGGCCCGCCGGCGGCGCGGACGGCGGGGCGGACGGCGACGACGGCGACATCGACGGCGTGACGATCGACGGGATGCCGGCGCCGCGGGTGCCGGTGGAGGGCCCGCGGGGGCCGCGCCGGCCGGGGCCGCAGATGAGCCCGCGGGCGGCGCTGAGCGCGCGGCGGCAGCGGCGGCTGCTGGGGGTGACCGCGGGCATGTCGGCGTTCGTGCTGCTGACGTCCGGCGGGGCGTGGGCGTTCCAGAACTACGTGACGGGCGCGATCGACAAGATCTCGATCGACGGCCTGGACGAGGCCGCGGGGGGCGCCGAGGGCCCGATGACGGTGCTGGTCGCGGGCGTCGACCGGCGCGACGGGCTGACGAAGGAGCAGATCAGGGCCGCGAAGCTGGGCAAGTTCCCGGGCGAGCGCTCGGACACGATGATGCTGCTGCACGTGTCGGGCGACCGGAAGCGGATCTCGGTGGTGAGCCTGCCGCGGGACTCGTACGTGACGATCCCGGCGCACGAGTCGAACGGGTCGGAGGGCGCGAAGGGGGAGAACGTGCCCGCGCGTCCGGGCAAGCTGACGTGGGCGTACCAGTTCGGCGGGGCGAGCCTCGCGGTGAAGACGGTGAAGCGCGCGACGGGCGTGTCGATCGACCACTACGTCGAGGTCAACTTCTACGGGTTCGTGAGGATGGTCGACGCGCTGGGCGGCGTGGACGTGTGCGTCGAGCAGCCCGTGAACGACCCGAAGAGCGGGCTGCGGCTGCCCGCCGGGAAGTCGCACGTGGACGGGATGAAGGCGCTCGCGTTCGCCCGGACCCGGTACACGATGACCGGCGGGAGCGACCTCGGGCGGATCGACCGGCAGCAGCAGTTCATGGCGGCGCTGATGAAGCAGGCGCTGTCGACGGAGACGCTGCGCAACCCGGTGAAGTCGACGAAGTTCCTGGACGCGGCGCTGGGCACGCTCACGGTGGACGACCGGCTCGCGGAGGACCTGCCGGAGATCGTCGACGAGATGCGCGACCTGTCGACCGACGACCTGACGTTCGCGAACGTGCCGCTGGAGAACCCCGACCATCAGGCCGCGTTCTGGAACGCGGCGGCTCCGCAGTCGACGGTGAAGTGGGACGAGGAGCGGGCGCGGGAGCTGTTCCAGAAGATCGAGAACGACGAGCCGCTGGCGTCGCCGAAGCCCGCGCCGCCGAAGCCGTCCCCGACGCAGCGGCCGGAGGACCGGCTGACGGTGCCGCCGGAGGACGTCTCGGTGCGGGTGCTGAACGCGATCGGGACGCCGGGCCTGGCGACGAAGGCGGGACGGCAGCTGGAGGACGCGGGCTTCGAGGCGAGCGTCGTCCCGGGGCTGGCGCGGCGCGGCCTGCGGACCACGGAGATCCGGTACGGGCCGTCCAGGGCGGAGGCGGCGAAGACGCTCGCGAAGGCGCTGCCGGACGCGAAGCTGAAGGAGATGGACGAACTCCAGGCGGAGATCCAGATCTACGTGGGCGGCGACTGGGACGGGGTGGAGAAGGTCAAGGTCGAGGCGGCGGAGCCGACGCCGTCGCCGAGCGCGGGCACGACGGTCGAGACCGGGACCCAGAAACTCTGCGGCTAGAGTGCGGTTCCAGTCGAAAGGAGCCGTTGTGGACGGGTTCTACGAGCCGCTCGCCGATGGCGGGTTCGCCTCCACCCCGGCGACCGCGGGACCGTGGTCACCGGAATTCCAGCACGCTGGGCCGGTCGCCGGGCTGGTCGGCCGTGCCTTCGAGCGGCACGAGCCCGTCCCGGGCACCCGGGTGGCGCGGATGACGATGGAGATCCTCGGCCCGGTGCCGGTCGCGCCGCTGCGCGTCGCGGTGCGGACCGTCCGTCCGGGGCGGCGCGTCACGCTGCTGGAGGCGGAACTGACCCACGAGGGCCGCCTGGTCGTGCGGGCGGCCGCCTGGCGGACGGCGCGGGCGCCGGACGGCGTCGCGCCGATCGTCCACACGCCGCCCCCGCCGCCGCTGCCCGCCGCGTCCGGCCCCCTGGAGGCGTGGGCGGGCGCCCACCTGGACGGTTACCTGTCGGCGATGGAGTGGCGGCTCGCGGCGGGGTCGTTCTCCGCGCCCGGCCCCGCGACGACGTGGGCGCGGTCGCGGGTGCCGCTGGTCGCCGGGGAGGACGACACGCCGCTGGTGCGGGCGCTCGTCCTGTCCGACAGCGTGTCGGGGGTGGGCAGCGAGCTCGACCTGACCTCGTGGCTGGTGATCAACACGGACCTGACCGTGGCGCTGTACCGCGATCCCGTCGGCGAGTGGCTGTGCCTGTCCGGGTCGCTGCAGGCCGCGCCGGGCGGCGGCGCGCTGTGCGAGGGCTCGCTGGCGGACGCGTCCGGTGACCTCGGGCGGGTCCTGCAGACGATGTTCGTGGACGACCTGCCCGGCTGAGCACACGCCGGGAGGGACCCCCTGGGTCACGCTCGGAGCTTGATCACTTACTCTCTGTAATGCAAGGCGTACAGAGACAAGTGACAGTGCGACCGTCAGGAGTCCACACCATGTCGACAAGGAATCTCGGCCTGCTCACCACGACCGCCGTCGCCGCGCTCGCGCTCGGCGGCTTCGCCGGCACGGCGCTCGCCGCCGCCCCGAACCCGCCCGGGGCGGACACCGTGCCCGCCTCGGACACCGTGCCCGCCGCGGGCACGGTGCCCCCGGTGGCCGAGGCGTCGCCGAAGCCGGCCGCCAAGCCCGCCAAGCCCGCCGCGAAGGACGGCACGGACCTCGAAGCCTGCGCGGACGGCGCGTGCGAGGTGGTCCTGGAGGACGGCCAGGAGATCAAGCTCGACGACAGGTTCGGCATCGACCCGATCGGCGTCGAGATCAAGGGCACCCGCGTCACCTTCACGCTCAAGAACACCGACTCGACGATGATCACCTCGGTCGACGCCCGGAATCCGGACGCGTCCGTCCACTGGAACGACCTCACGCTGCGGCCGCGGATGACCGAGGACGGCAAGCTCGTCGTGAACGTCTCGCACCGGGACGCCGGGCAGGAGAAGCCCGCGGACAAGAAGCCCGCCGGCAAGAAGCCCTCCGGCAAGGCGTAGCGAACGAAGCCGCAGCGAACGAAGCCGCAGCGAACGAAGCCGCAGCGAACGAAGCGGCATCGCCCTCGTCCGTCCGGCGGACGAGGGCGACGCGGCGTTCAGGCGGTACTGCTCGGGCCGGCGCTCAAGGTTCGGAGCGCATGACCGTCTTCGGTCTCATCGGTGTGCGGGGAACCCATGGGCGCGTGCCGCCAGGACGGCGGCGAGCGCGGGCGCGAGGAGGGCGAGCGTTCCCCACGGGAACGAGCCGGTGCCGAAGGCGTCGAGGAGGAGGCCCCCGGCGATGCCGCCGCCGGCCATGGCGGCGTTCCAGAGGGTGACGAGCATGGCCTGGGCGGCGTCGGCGGCGTCGCCGGCCGCGTTCCCGGCGGCCGTCTGCAGCAGGGTCGGGGCGCCGCCCCAGCCGAGCCCCCACAGCGCGGCGGCGAGATGGACGAGCGCGGGTTCGCCCGCCGCCGTGGCCAGGACGGCGGCGCCCGCGCCCACGAGGAGCGTCCCGGCGATCGTCAGCGCGCGGAGGCGGCGGTGGATGTGCGCGCCCACGATCCAGATCCCCGCGAGGGACGCGGCGCCGAACACCAGCAGGACGACGTCGGTCGAGCCGCCCATGCCGGCGCCGTCCAGGAACGTCGCGATGTAGGTGTAGAGGATCGTGTGGGCGAGGACGAACACGAGCGTGACGAACAGGACGGGCGCGACCCCGGGGACGCGCAGCGGGTTCGTCTTCGGCCCCCGCTCGTCCGCACGGCGCCCGGGGAAGTCGGGCACGGCCGCGGCGATCCACCCGATCAGCACGAGCGTCAGCCCGGTCATCAGCAGGAACGCGGCCTGCCAGCCGACGGCCGTCCCCAGGAAGGTGCCCGCCGGAACGCCGAGCGACAGCGCCACCGGGATCCCCGCCATCGCGATCGCGATGGCGCGCCCCTCCAGGCCGGTCGGCGCGAGGCGGCGCGCGTACCCGGCGAGCAGCGCCCAGGCGAGCCCGGCCGCGACCCCGGCGGCGAACCGCGCCACCATCGTCAGCGGGTAGTGCGTGGACAGCGCCGTGACCGTGTTGGCGACGGCGAACCCGGCGACGGTCGTCAGCAGCAGCGCCTTGCGGCGCCAGGCCGCCGTGGCGGCGGTCAGCGGCACGGCGGTGAGCGCCGTCCCGATCGCGTAGATCGTCACCGTCTGTCCGGTGGCGGACTCGCCGACGCGGAGGTCGTCGCTCATCGCGGGCAGCAGCCCCGCGGGAAGCGTCTCGGTCAGGCTGGTGATGAAGACGGCCGTCGCCAGTGCCAGCAGCGCGGGCATCGGCAGCCTGCGGGATGGTTCGGATCCGGCCGGCTCGGCGGCCTGTTCCACGGTCCGCATGGTGATCGTTTCCTTAATGTTCGGTGCCGGGAACGACCGTGCCGTGAAGGGCTTCGGATTCCCTGACGCTCCGCTGACGCCCGCTCCGAAGCCCGCCCGCCGCGGCCAGAGCGGACGAGAACCCTTCCGGTCGCGTCCGAAGGCGAGTCCGGGCCCGAGGGAAACCGATCGCGCAGCGAGCCCTCGGCTGAGCCGGGGCGATGCGGCGACCGCACGCGACGCCCGCCGAGCCGCCCGCCGAGCCGCCCGCCGAGCCGCCCGCCGAGCCGCCCGCCGAGGGCGTCGCAATAAGCTTCGGGGATGCGGTTCGGTGTGCTCGGTCCCGTGACGGTGTGGGACGACGAGGGGACGCCGGTACGGATCCGGGAGACGAAGGTGCGGGCGCTGCTCGCCGACCTGCTCGTCCACGAGGGGCGGCCCGTGCCCGCCGACCGCCTGATCGACGACCTGTGGGGCGACGCGACGCCCCGCGACCCGGCGAACGCGCTGCAGGCGAAGGTGTCGCAGCTTCGGCGGGCGCTCGGCCGCGACCGCGTGGTGCGGCAGGCGAACGGGTACCGGCTCGTCCTCGACGGGTCCGGCGACGAGGTGGACGCCGACCGGTTCCGCGCGCTCGCGGCCGGCGCCCGCGCCGTGGCGGACCCCCGCGTGCGGGCCGCGCGGCTCACCGCGGCGCTCGGCCTGTGGCGGGGGCCCGCGTACGCCGACGTCGCGGACGAGGCGTTCGCCCGCCCGGCGGCCGAGCGGCTCGACGACCAGCGGCTCACCGTGCTGGAGGAACAGGCCGAGGCGCGGCTGGCGGCGGGCGACCACCTGCTGCTGGCCGGGGAGCTGGGCGACCTGGTGGCGCGGCACCCGCTGCGCGAACGGCTCCGGGCCGTGCAGATGCTGGCCCTGTACCGGGCGGGGCGGCAGAGCGAGGCGCTGGCGTCCTACACCGCGCTGCGCACGCAGATGGCGGACGAGCTGGGCGTCGACCCGGGCCGGGAACTGGCCGGGCTGTACGAGCGGATCCTGCGGCAGGACGCCTCGCTCGCGCCGGCTCCGGCCCGCCCGGCCCTGCCGGTGCCGCTCACCGCGCTCGTCGGCCGCGACGCGTGCCTCGACGACGTCGCCCGGCTCGCCGGCTCGTCCCGGCTGGTGACGCTGACGGGGCCGGGCGGGGTCGGGAAGACCCGCCTGGCGCTGGCGGCCGCGAACCGGCTCGCGGGCGCGTTCCCGGACGGCGTGCGGCTGGTCGAGCTCGCGGGCCGGCACGGCGACGCGGCGGCGATCGCGCAGGCGGTCGCGGACGCCGTCGGCGTGCGGGACGACGTGCCGTCCGGCGCGCCCGCCGAGCCCGCCGGGCGGCTCGCGGCGGCGCTGCGGGACCGGCGGCTGCTGCTCGTCCTCGACAACGTCGAGCACGTCGTCGAACCGGCCGCCGAACTCGCCGCGTTCCTGCTGCGCGGCACGTCCGGGCCCGCGATCCTGGCGACCGGGCGGGAGCCGCTCGGCCTGACCGGCGAGACGGTGTACGCGGTCGAACCGCTCGGCGCGTCCGACGCCGTGCGGCTGTTCGCCGAACGCGCCGCCGCGTCCGCGCCCGGTTTCGTCCTGGACGACGCGAACCGCGCGGCCGTCGCGGAGATCTGCGCGCGGCTCGACGGCGTGCCGCTCGCGCTCGAACTCGCGGCGACGCGCGTCCGGTCCCTCGGGGTGCGGGAACTGGCGGCGCGGCTCGGCGACCGGTTCGGGCTGCTCACCGGCGGCCCGCGGGACGCGCCCGCCCGCCAGCGCACGCTGCGCGCGGTGATCGACTGGAGCTGGGACCTGCTCGGCGCGGACGAGCGCGCCGTGCTGCGGCGGCTCGCGGTGCACCCGGACGGCTGCGACCTCGACGCCGCGGAGGCGGTCTGCGCGGACGGCGGCGTGCGGCGCGCGGACGTCGTGGACGTGCTCGGCCGGCTGGTCGGCCGGTCGCTCGTCGTGATGGCGGAGGGCGCCGCCGGGCCCCGGTACCGGATGCTGGAGTCGGTCGCCGCGTACGCGGCGGACCGGCTGGCGGAGGCGGGCGAGGCCGCCGCGGCGCGGGACCGGCACCTGCGCCACTACCTGGCCCTCGCCGAGCGCGCCGACCGGCACCTGCGGGGCGCGGGGCAGCGGGCGTGGCTGGACCGCCTGGACGCCGAGTCGGCGAACACGCGGGCCGCGCTCGACGAGGCGCTGCGCCGGCCGGCCCCGGCCGAGGCGGTGCGGCTCGCGACCGCGCTGACGTGGTGGTGGCTGCTGCGCGGACGGCTGCACGAGGCACGGCGCACGCTGGACGCGGTGCTCGGGGTCGCGCCGGACGCCGCGGAGGCGCGCGTCCTGCGGTCGGCGTTCGCGCTGCTGGTCCGCGACCGCGGCGCCGCCGACCCGCCCGAACACGGCATCGCGGACGCCGCGCGCCGGGCCCGGGCCGGCTGGCTCCGCGCGTACGCCCTGTTCCAGGCGGGCGACCGCGCCGAGGCCGCGAAGGCGAACGCCCGCGCGCTCGTCCTGTTCGAGGAAACCGGCGACCGGTGGGGCATCGCGGCCGCGCACGCGCTGGAGGCGACGCTCGCGCTCGTCCGGGGCGACCTGGCGACCGTCGAGGAGGCCGGGGCGCGGGCAGCGGACCTGTTCGGGGAGCTCGGCGACCGGTGGGGCCGGTTGCAGACCGTGTCCCCGCTCGCCGACCTCGCCGAGATCAGGGGCGACTACGCCGCGGCGGAGCGGCGCCAGCGGGAGGGGCTGGCGATCGCCGAGGAGCTGGGCCTGCGCGCGGAGGTCACCGCCCGGCTGTCGGGCCTCGGCCGGCTGGCGCTGCTCGCCCGCGACCATGAAAGGGCCCGCGACCTGCACGAACGGTCGTTGCGGCTGGCCGCCGAGCAGGGGTTGCGCTACAGCGAGGTGCACGCCCTGATGGGGCTGGCGCTCGGGGCGCGCCGCGCGGGCGACCTCGACGCCGCCGAACGGCACCTGCACCGGATCCGGGACGGGTACGAGTCGTCCGACATCGGGGAGCATCTGCTGTCCGCGGAACTCGGGTTCGTCGCCGAACTGCGCGGGGACGCGGCGCGGGCCTTCGCGCACCACCGCCGCGGCCTGGAGTTCGCGCGGGCCATCGGGGAGCCGCGCGTGCTCGCGCTCTCCCTGGAAGGTCTGGCGGGCGCGTTCGTCCTGGACGGCGACGCCGAGCGCGCGGCCGTCCTGCTGGGGGCGGCGGACGCGGCGCGGCGGAGCGTCGGCGCGCCGCTGCCGGCCGCCGAGCGCGGCGACGTCGACCGGATCGAGGCGGCGGCGACGGCCGTCCTGGGCGAGGAGAGGTTCGCGTCCGCGTTCCGCCGGGGCCGGTCGGGCGCCCCGGCGGACGCGGCGTGCACGGTTACTTGAGGAGCTGGCGGGCCATGACCATCCGCTGGATCTGGTTGGTGCCCTCGTAGATCTGGGTGATCTTGGCGTCGCGCATCATCCGCTCCACCG
>NZ_JBHTJA010000139.1:0-14122 GCF_042675525.1 Actinomadura sediminis | reverse complement strand
GGCTTCGCCACCGGCCCGTCCGACGCGCCCGGCTTGCCGACCGAGATCTCCCCGCCCGGCCGGCGCCGCACCGCGGCGCCGTCCTCCCGCGCCGCCGACGGCCGCGCCGGACGGGTGCGGCGGGGGCGGGCGGGCTCCGGCTCGGGTTCCGGCTCGGCGTCCTCGCCGCCGCGGACGCGCTCCACCACGGTGCCGACGACCTTCTCCGCGGTGTGCTGGACGTCGTGGCGGAGCCGCCCGATCACCGGCTTCACGCCGCCGCCCTCGGTGATC
This sequence comes from Actinomadura sediminis, assembly GCF_042675525.1. NCBI lineage: Bacteria > Bacillati > Actinomycetota > Actinomycetes > Streptosporangiales > Thermomonosporaceae > Actinomadura > Actinomadura sediminis. The sequence continues at coordinate 13,849 of NZ_JBHTJA010000139.1, read as the reverse complement.
TCCTTGTAGTCGCGGGTCACGCGGTCGCCGAGCAGCAGCGCCCGGCCGACACCGAACATGGCCAGCCGGACGGCGTGCAGCGGGAGGTCGCGGACCTGCTCGCCCACCGTGTCCTGAACCTGCTGCTTGAGGCGACGCGGCGATCTCGTCATGGTCTTTCCTCTTCCTGCCGTCCTTATCAGGGAACTCGGGAGCACACGTACGGTCGTCGAATCTCACTCTGCCCCATGGGTGCGATCACGGTCACCCCGGGTTAATGTCTTTCTGTCCAAAAACGGCGTGCGGTCGGTCACAACCGGACCGGAGGCCTTGCGCCCCGGGACCTCCGCCGCCCTCCCGGAGCGTTCCCCGCCCGGCACGGCACCCGCGGGGCGACTCGTACGATGGGGGGCATGACCGCCAACACCGAGCCCGCCGGAAGCCGGGGCCGTGTCCTGCTCGCCAAGCCGCGTGGTTACTGCGCCGGCGTCGACCGGGCCGTGGAGACGGTCGAGGTCGCCCTCGAGAAGTACGGGGCCCCGATCTACGTCCGCAAGCAGATCGTCCACAACGTCCACGTGGTGAAGACGCTGGAGGAACGCGGCGCCGTCTTCGTCGACGAGACCGAGGAGGTCCCCGAGGGGGCGATCGTGGTCTTCTCCGCGCACGGCGTCGCGCCGGTCGTCCACGAGGAGGCCCGCAGGCTGGACCTGCGCACCATCGACGCCACGTGCCCGCTCGTCACGAAGGTGCACAAGGAGGCCGTCCGGTTCGCCGCCCAGGACTACGACATCCTCCTCATCGGCCACGAGGGGCACGAGGAGGTCATCGGCACCTCCGGTGAGGCGCCCGACCACATCCACCTGGTCGACGGCCCCGACGACGTCGCCAACGTGAAGGTCCGCGACCCCGAGCGGGTCGCGTGGCTGTCGCAGACCACGCTCTCGGTGGACGAGACGATCGCCACCGTCGAGAAGCTCCGCGAGCGGTTCCCCAAGCTGATGGACCCGCCGTCCGACGACATCTGCTACGCCACCCAGAACCGGCAGGTCGCCGTCAAGGAGATGGCCGCGCAGTCCCAGCTCGTCATCGTGGTCGGCTCCACCAACTCCTCGAACTCCGTGCGGCTCGTCGAGGTCGCCAAGGAGCACGGCGCGGACGACGCCCGCCTCGTCGACTACGCGGAGCAGATCGACCCCGCGTGGCTCGAGGGCGTCACCACCGTCGGCGTGACGAGCGGCGCGTCCGTCCCCGACGAGCTCGTGCAGGGCGTCCTCGCCTGGCTCGCCGAGCGCGGCTACGGCGAGGCCGAGGAGATCGAGTCCGTCGAGGAGCACATGCGGTTCTCCCTGCCGAAGGAACTCCGCAGGGACCTGCGCATCACGCCGGTCTAACCCCACGGTCAGTCCACGTCACCGTGCGGCGGCGCGTGCCGGGCGGGGGAGGACGGGGAGTCGTCCCACCGGACGGGGTTCTCGTTCTCCTCCTCCTCGAACAGCCGGACGCCCGCCAGCTTGTCGCGCAGCTCCCGCACGTTCGTCAGGAGCCCGCGCGGCAGCGTGATCAGCAGCACCAGCAGCGTGCCGAAGAACAGCCACGGCGCGGTCCCGGCCAGCGCGGTCAGCACCCCGACGGCGACGCCGCGCAGCAGCGACCCCTGCCCGAGCGTGGTGACGAACTCCGCGATCAGGGTGGCGAGGAAGAACGCCAGCGGCGGGCTGACGGCCAGCGTCAGCAGGTCCGCCGGGCGGGTGGCGAGCGCGGCGAGCACGCAGCCCACCGTGAACCCGCCGCCCGCGAGCAGCGGCATGTCGAGCCAGCGCGACAGCAGCCCGCACAGCACGGCCGTCCCGAATACCACGACGACGCCGCCGCGCCCGGTCAGCGTCACCGGGCCGGTCGGCGCCGCGCGGGACCGGGGCGGGCGGGCGCCGGACGCGCGCGACCGCCGCTGCGGCCCGCCCCGCCGCCGTCCCGTCCCGCGGCGCGTCGGCGGCGTGTCGCCCGGGGCGTCGCGTGCCGTCGATGTACTCATTGCCACCTCTCTCGCCGATCGCTCTGCTCGGGGACGGCCCAGGTTCCGTACTGCGGGGAGCCCTCGCGCGAAGCGTCGTCATGGTCCTGGGCAACCGCGTCGTGGGGAATTTCGTCGTGGGGAACCGCGTCGTGCCGAACCGCGTCCTGCGGAATCCCGGCCCACGGGACATCGTCGTGCGAGTCGCCGCCGTCCGGGGCGTCGCGTTCGTTGAGCTCCGCCGCCGAAAGCGCGCGCGGGGCCTCTTCCACCGGCCGGGGGCCGTCCAGGGAGCCGTCGACGACGCCCAGGTCGTTCAGGCGTCGCGCGCTGACGAGCACCCGCGTCTCCAGCGACCCGACCGTCCGGTTGTAGGACTTCACCGCGCCGGTGAGCGCACGGCCCAGCTCGTCGACGTGCTGTCCCATCGTGCCCAGCCGCTCGTACAGTTCTTTGCCCAGGTCGAACACCGCCCGCGCGTTACGGGAAAGCGCGGCCTGCTGCCACGCGTACGACGCCGTCCGCAGCATCGTGATGAGGGTCGTGGGGGTGGCGATGTGGACGCGGCGCCGCATCGCGTACTCCAGCAGTTCGGGATCGCGGTCCAGGGCGGGCGCCAGGAAGGCCTCGCCCGGGATGAACAGGACCACGAACTCGGGGGCGGGGCTGAACGCCTGCCAGTACGACTTCGCGGCCAGCCGGTCGACGTGGTCGCGCAGGTGGCGGGCGTGCGCGTCGAGCCGCACCGGGTCGCCGCTCTCGGCGGCCTGCAGGTAGGCGGCCAGCGACACCTTCGAGTCGACGACGATGGACTTGCCCCCGGCGAGCCGCACGACCATGTCGGGCCGGACCGTCCCGTCCCGCGTGACCGCGCTCGCCTGCTCGTCGAAGTCGCAGTGGTGCGTCATGCCCGCCAGCTCCACGACCCGTCGCAGCTGCAGCTCGCCCCAGCGTCCCCGCGCCTCAGGCCGCTGCAGCGCCCGCACCAGCGACCGGGTCTCGCGGCCGAGCTGCTCGGAGCTCTGCCGCACGAAGTCGACCTGCTTGGCGAGCATCGCGTGCGACTCGCGGCGGCCCGTCTCGACCTCGCGGAGCTGCTCCTCGACCTTGGCGAGCGCCTCCCGCAGCGGCCCGACCAGGTGCTCGACCGCCTGCTGCCGCCGCTCCAGATCGCCCGCCGCCTCGGCACCGGCCGCCTTCAGCCGCGCGTCGGCCAGCTCCAGGAAGCGGGCGTTGCTGGCGTCCAGCGCGCGCGCCGACAGGTTCTCGAAATGCTCGGCCATCCGCTCCTCGGCGTAGGCGAGCTTCTCCTCCGCCGCACGGGCCCGCGCGATCAGCGCGCCCTGCCGTCCCATGGCCAGCGCCCACCCGGCGACCACGCCGAAGGCGGCCCCGACGACGAGGCCGGCGAGCAGCGCGAGGTCCATCCGTTCATCGTGACAGCGCCGCCGCGAACCGCGACCGCGACGCGCCGGGAAGGGCGGCACGGCGGACAATCGGCGCACTGCCGACCAACGCCGGACGGCGCGCGGCGGGCGGCGCCCGGGACGCCGCACGGCGCGGTGCCTCCGGGCTCGTAAACTTGACCGCCGTGAGCCTCTCCATCGGAATCGTCGGGCTGCCCAACGTCGGCAAGTCCACCCTGTTCAACGCGCTGACCAAGAACGACGCGCTGGCCGCCAACTACCCGTTCGCGACCATCGAGCCCAACGTCGGCGTGGTCGGGGTGCCCGATCCGCGGCTGGCCGTGCTCGCCGAGATGTTCGGGTCGGCGAAGACAATCCCGGCGACGATGGAGTTCGTCGACATCGCGGGCATCGTCAAGGGCGCCTCCGAGGGCCAGGGCCTCGGCAACAAGTTCCTCGCCAACATCCGCGAGACCAACGCGATCTGCCAGGTCATCCGCGCCTTCGAGGACCCCGACGTCACGCACGTGGACGGCGACGTCGCCCCGTCCCGCGACATCGACACGATCAACACCGAGCTGATCCTGGCCGACCTGCAGACGATCGAGAAGGCCCTGCCGCGCCTCGAGAAGGAGGCCCGGACCAAGAAGGACAAGAACCAGCTGGCCGTCGTCGACGCCGTCACCGCCGCCCAGAAGCTTCTCAACGAGGGCGTCACGCTCTTCGCCGGCGCCGACAAGGCGGGCATCGACCTGACCCTCCTGCGCGAGCTGCACCTCCTCACCGCGAAGCCGTTTCTCTACGTCTTCAACCTGGACGAGGGCGAGCTGACGGACGAGTCCCTGCGCGCGCGCCTGCGCGACCTGGTCGCGCCCGCCGAGGCGATCTTCCTCGACGCCAAGATCGAGGCCGAGCTGATCGAGCTGCCCGACGACGAGGCCCTCGAGCTCCTGCAGGGGATGGGGCAGGAGGAGTCGGGCCTCTCCCAGCTCGTCCGCATCGGGTTCGCCACCCTCGGCCTGCAGACCTACCTCACCGCGGGCCCGAAGGAGGCGCGCGCGTGGACGATCCGGAAGGGCGCCACCGCGCCCGAGGCCGCGGGCGTCATCCACACCGACTTCCAGCGCGGCTTCATCAAGGCCGAGATCGTCTCGTTCGACGACCTGACCGCCGCGGGCTCCATGGCGTCCGCCCGGACCGCCGGGAAGGTCCGGATGGAGGGCAAGGAGTACGTCATGCAGGACGGCGACGTGGTGGAGTTCCGCTTCAACGTCTGAAGCTCGCCGCAAACGTGTGACTCGTGACGCTTGTCCGGTTGTGTCCTGGACGCACCGATCGGAGGCCGGGATAGGGGATCGTCACCGTTTGGCAATCCTTCCCGTTCCTGCTGAGGTGGATCGCATTATCCACAACCGCGTGCCGGGGCTGTGCTTCGCTCGGATGCGCTGGAACAATTGACGCTCGTGGTTACTCTGGGCCCGGGGTGGGTTCGGAAAGGACCACCGCGCAACATTCGGACCAGGCGAACAGAGCGCGCCGACCTTGGGGGCGAGGCGCGAGCGGAGGCAGGATGGCTCGCAGGTCGGCCGTGAAACGCGGCCGTGACACCGCCGTGGTCGACGAGACCGCGGCGCCGGGTCTGTCCGTCGACCCGTGGGAGGTTCCGGACGACCGGGGCCGCGGCGGCCCGCGCGGCGGCCGCTGGTCCGGATCCGGCGGCCGCTGGTGGGTGTGGACGGGCCGCGCCGTCCTCTGGGCCCTGATCATCGTCATCCTCGTCAACGGCGTCCGCGCCCCGTTCGAGCGTTTCACCGCCGCGGACGACCCCGCGACGGCCGAAACGCCCAAGTCGTCGCCCGAACGCGCCCGGTTCCCCAGCAGCGCCGCCGGAGCATTCGCCCTGCAGTTCGCCAACGTCTATCTGAATTACGACCAGGAGAACGCCGCCGACCGCCAGGCCCAATTGCGCACGTTCCTGCCCGAGGGCGCCGACCCGCAATTCGGCTGGAACGGAACCGGAACGCTGCAGGTCCAGTCCGTGCAGGTCGCGGGCGTCCAGGCGCGCGACGCCCACAACGCCACCGTCACCCTGCTCGCCCGCACCGGCGACCGGTGGCTGCGCCTCGCCGTCCCCGTCTACGCGAACGAATCCGGCGCGCTCGTCGTCGCCGCCCGTCCCGCGCTGCTCCCCCCGCCCGTCAAGGCGCCGCTGCCGCAGCAGGACCCCGCGCAGCGCGACGCCGCCCTCGAAGGCGAGCTGCAGCCCATCCTCGTGACGTTCTTCCAGGCCTACGCCCGCAGCGACACCACCGCCCTGTCCCGGTTCGCCGCGGGCAGCCCCATCGGCGGGCTCGCCGGCTCGGTCGAGTTCGTCCGCGTCGCCGAAGTCGTCGCGCCGCAGGGCGAGGCCGGCGCCCGCACCGTCACCGCGAGCGTCGTGTGGCGCGTCGCGGGCGGCGAGCTGGAACAGGCCTACGAACTCGACATGGTGCGCAAGGACGCGACCTGGTACGTCAAGGACATCCGCGGCACCACCGACCCCGACCCGTCATGAGAGGCCGCGAGATGAACCGCAGACCGTCCCCCCACGCCGAACCAGGAAGGTAAGTCGATGCTGCACCACCTCATGGCGTCGATCCCGATCGAGATCCTGGCGGCGCCCGACGACGAACTCCAGACGGACCAGCTCGCCGACTGGCTCCGCCAGATCTTCGGCCCGCTCTTCCTCGTGATCGTCTCCATCGTGGCGATCTTCTTCTTGTTCACCCGTGAGATCACACGGTTCGTGCAGTTCATCCTGCTGGCGATCGGCATCGGGGTGGTCTTCTACGTGCCCAACATCATCGAGACCACCGCCAAGGCGATCGCCGCCGCACTGGGACTGGACATCAGCTGACGCGGAGACGGTGTTCGCACAGGTAGGGGAGTAGGGGCGTGGATCTACCCACGTACACGAACATATGGCGCATCGAGAAGCGGCTGTACAAGCTGTACGACCTGCGGCTCCCCATGCCGCTGCCGCTCGTGCAGATCGGTGTGTTCCTCGGCGTGTTCGTGCCCTGGATCGTGATGCTGCGGCTCGTCGGCGTCCCGTTCGAGTCCCCGTGGCACGTCCTCTACATCGTTCCGCCCGGCGTCCTCACCTGGCTCGCGACCCGGCCCGTCATCGAGGGCAAGCGCCTCACCGAACTGCTCCTCTCGCAGGGCCGCTACCTCGCCGAGCCCCGCACCTGGTGCCGCCTCACCCCGATCCGCGAGCCCCGCGAGGTCGTCATCGTCGCCCGCGTGTGGCGCCGCCCCGGCGCGCCCGCCCCGGCGCCCGAACGCGTCGCCGTCAAGTCCCGCCGCAGGCCCGCCCCCGCCGCCGAGGTCCCCGCGCCCCGCGATGAGCCCCTCCCGGAGACGCCCCGCCTCGAGCACCCCACCGGCAAGCGCGGCCTCATCTCCGGCGTCCGCCGCCCCGGCGCCCCCGACTTCGCCACCACCCTGGCTCCTCCCATCGAGTCGCCCGCACCGGGGACGCCCGCGCCGGCGGCACCCACCGGCTCGCCCGCCCTCGGGCCGTCCGCGTCCGGTGCACCCGCCCCAGGGACGACCGGCGGGTCACCCGCCCTTCCCACCGCCCCCGCCGGGACGTCCGCGTCCGGGCCGGGCGCCGGGACGCCCGCGCCCGGGGCGCCTGCCTCCGGGGCGTCTGGCACCGGGGCGCACGCCGGGGCGTCTGCCTCCGAGGCATCTGCCTCCGAGGCGTCTGCCTCCGGCACGCATGCAGGAGCGCCCGCGTCCGGGACCGCCGCCGGAGCGCCCGCGTCCGGGACGGCCGCCGGTGCGGCCGCGTCCGAAGCGCGGGCCGATGCGGCGGCGTCCGGCGGCGAGCCCGGTGACAGGAAGGTCGCCGGGCCCGTCCCGACCCGCCCCGACATCCCCATGGTCCCCGGCGCCTTCGGCGCGCCCGAACCCCTCGTCAACGAGGCCCAGCCGCGCCACCCCGGCGCCCCCGCTCCACGGCCGCCCGACCGCCGCGTGGCGGGCGCCGAACCCGCACGGCCCGCGGCGTCCGAACGTCCCGCCCCGCCGGACCGGACGCCGCAGGGCGAGCGTCCCGTCCCGGCACCGTCGCCGGACGCCCCGCCCGCCGCCGGGCGGCAAGGCCCGGCGCAGCCCGCGCCCGACCGCACGCGGCAGGAGAACCCGGCGCAGCGGTCCCCGGCGCCGGAGCAGCCGCCCGCGCCCATCCGCCCGAGGGCCGCGCAGCCGCCGGGACAGTCGGCGCAGGCTCCGCCGTCCGCCCCCGCTCCGTCGGAGCGCGAGCCGCAGGGAAGTCCGTCCGCGCCCGCCGCTTCGGAGGACGAGTGGCAGGCGGTCGGCTCGGAGAAGCAGCCGCCCGTGCAGGGCGCCGTACGCGGAACGCGGCCCGTGGACTCGCAGGAGCGGCCCTCCGCGCCCGCCGGTCCGGGCGCGCAGCGGGAGTCGGGTCAGGCGCCGCAGGGCGAGGGTCCCGCCGCGGCGGGCGAGCATCGGTTGCCGGTGGCGCCCCAGGGGCGGGCTTCCGGGACGGGGCGGCCGGCCGCACCGCCCGAGCAGGGAGGCGTGCCGGTTCGGGCGTCCGGTGCGGCCCCCGCAGCGTCGGCGGGCGAGCCCGCGCCCGCGCGTCCCGTGGAGTCCGGAGGACCGACGGGCGCGGACGGACGTCCGCCGCAGCACCGTACGTGGCCCGAGGCGGACGAGCGGGGCGGCGCCGGGGCGGTGCCGCAGGCGCCGCGGACGTTCGGGCGGGCCCCGGCGCCCGAGGACGTGCCGGACGAACGGCCCGCCGCGGACGGGCCCGGGCGGGCGCCCGTGCCCGGGCACCAGGTGCCCGCGGCGTCGCAGCGGGAGCACGGGTGGCCGCCGGAGCCGGACGAGCCGGAGACGCCGCGGCTGGAGGCGCCGCGGCCGTGGTCGAAGGGGCTGTCGCAGCCCGCGCGGCCCGCGGCGACGGACGCGCAGATGTGGCCGCCGGTGCCCGAGCCGGGGGTGCCGCAGGACGAGGAACCGCCGCCGCGGGACGTCCGGTCGGGTCCGCAGTCGCCGGTGCGGCCGCGCCCGCTGCCGCCGCCCCCGCCGCCTCCGCCGTCCGGTCCGGCGATCACGCCGCCGGGGCCGGAGCACGAGGTGAGCGCCGGCGGCCTGCGGCGGCTGTTCCAGGCCGTCGGCGGCGGGCACGGCGACGTGGACGCCGAGTACCAGCTGCGGCTCCAGCAGCCGTTCCGCGGGACGCGCCACGTGGTGGTGCTCGGGTGCACCGGCGGCGCCGGGCAGACGGTCACGGCGCTGATGCTCGGGCACACGTTCGCGCAGCACAACGCCGAGCCGGTCGTGGCGATCGACGTGAACCCGGGGCCGGGGGCGCTGGCCCGGCGGACGCGGAGCGAGACGAACGAGACGCTGACCGGGCTCATCACGCGGGCGGACCAGGTCGGCAGCCTGACGGCGATGCGGCGGTACACGTCGCAGGCCAAGTCGGGCCTGGACGTGATCGCGGCGGGCAAGAACCCGCTGCAGGCCCTCGACGACCGCGACTACGCGCTCGCGATCAGGACGCTCGACCGGTTCTACTCCGTGACCCTGCTGGACACGGCGGCGGCGGTGGTGGCGCGGGTGCTGCCGTACGCCGACCAGCTCGTCCTGGTGGCGCCGGCGAGCGCGGACGCGCCGCGCGCGGTGGCGATGACGTACGAGTGGCTGGACGGCCACGGGTACGAGGAGCTGCGGTCGCGGGCCGTCACGGTGATCAATGGGGTGAGTCGCCGCAGCATGGACGACGTCGAGCAGGCGGAGGCCGTGGCGCGCGGCAGGTGCCGGGCCCTCGTGCGGATTCCGTGGGACGATCACCTCAGCATGGATCGCGGGCCGCGCAACGAGCTGAAGTCGTTGCGCGCCCCGACGCGGCGTGCCTATCTTGCCCTCGCCGGCGTGGTCGCCGGCGGGTTCGGCGTCGTGCCCGAGCGTTACCAGGAGCTTCACCAGGAGCAGGAGGCCACCCGATGAGCGCCCCTCGCGGGCACCGAGCGGAGACCGCCACGAGCCGGGCGTTCCTGGCGGGCGCGACTGACGTTGCTGACCGCCCGGACCGAGAACACTCTCTCCGGCATCCCTCCGCGGGACGGCGCGGATCGGGAGAATCAGTCGGTGGGACCGAGGTCGGGAGGGCGGCATGAGCAAGTCCAGCCGGCTGGCCGTGCGCTACTTCGACGACCGGGTGCTGCTCACCGACAACGCGGCCTGGGCGTACTTCCGGTTGCCGACGGTGTCGTACGAGTTCACCACCGGGGAGGAGCGGGAGGCGCTCGCCACCAACATCACGATCGCGCTCGCGGGCATCCGGATGCAGGACGCGGAGATCCATCTGCGGATCGCGCACCGGACGTACCCCGCCGCGGAGTGGGCGCTCGCACTGGACCGGACGTCCGACGGCGGCCCAGGATGGCGCGAGTACCTGGAGGAGACCTACGCCCACGTGTGGGCCAAGGACTTCTGGACCAAGGAGGTCTACCTCGGGGTGCGGCTGGGGCCGCGCGGGATGGGCGCGAACCTGTCCGGGGGAGTGCTGTCGCAGCTCCTCGGGTTCTACAAGCGCAGCGAGAACGTCCTCGGCGTCCACGACGACGCGATCGACAAGAAGGAGATCGCGCGCTGGACGGAGCAGGCCGAGCGGATCGGACGGGCGTTGGGCGGTTCGGCCCTCTACGCCCGGCACGCCACCTCGACCGAGGTGGCGTGGCTGTTCCAGCACGCGGTGACGGGGTCGCTGGCCGACCCGCCGCCGTCGGCGGTGCCGCGGCGGACGTGGGGCAAGGGCGAGATCGAGTCGCTGGTGGAGGGCGCCATCCACAACGGCCGCTCGTACCTGCGGGTGGAGCAGCCGAACCACGGCGCGGGCGGCGGCGCGACGGCCGCGTCGTACGTCGCGTACCTGTCGTTCGCGCGGTTCCCGGACCTGATGCCGTTCCCGGACGGCGAGCCGTGGTTCCACTACGCGGACGCGCTGCCGTTCCCCGTCGAGATCAGCGCGCGGATGAAGCTGATCCCGCCGGCGAAGGCGTCCAAGGACGTGTCGCGCAAGCTCGCCCACGCCCGGGACATGGACCAGCACATCCGGGAGGCGGGCGCGGAGGCGCCGATCGCGCTGGCCGAGCAGATCGACGCGGCGCGGATGCTGGAGCACGGCATCACCAAGGAACGGCTGCCGTTCGTGTACGGGTGGCACCGGCTGATCGTGTCGGCGCCCACCGAGGACCTGCTGGCGCAGCGGGTCGACGCGGTGGTGGAGCACTACCGCGACATCGGCATCGACGTCGTCAACTCGACCGGCGACCAGTTCTCCCTGTTCCTGGAGTCGCTGCCGGGCGACCGGATCCGGCTGAACGCGTACGCGCAGCGGCAGCCGCTGCGGACGATCGCGGGCGGCATGCCCATCGCGACCGTCGACCTCGGCGACCGTCCGGACGACGCGCAGGAGGGCTGGATCGGCCCGTACGTCGGGGAGACGCTGGGGCGGGCGCGGTCGATCGTCCACTTCGACCCGCTGGTCGCCGCGGCCCGGAACCGTCCGACGGCCGTCGCGATCACCGGGGAGCCCGGCGGCGGCAAGACGACGCTGGCGCTGCTGCTGATCTACCAGATGGCGCTGCGCGGGGTGACGGTCGCGGCGATCGACCCGAAGGGCGACGCGGAGACGCTCGTCGAGCTGCTGAAGGCGCGGGGCCGCAAGGCGCGGATCCTGCCGCTGGGGTCGGCGGCGCCGGGCCTGCTCGACCCGTTCTCGTTCGGCGACGATCTCGCGGCGAAGAAGACGATGGCGACCGAGACGCTCCGGCTGCTGCTGCCGCGGATGTCGGAGGAGCGCGAGTCCGCGATGATCCAGGCGGTGGGCGCGGTCGCGAACGGGGAGCGGCCGTCCCTCGGACGGGTCGTGGACCATCTCGAGGCGTCGGACGATCCGGCGTCGAAGAACCTCGGCGCGGTGCTGCGGTCGATGTCGGAGATGCGGCTGGCGCGGCTGTGCTTCGACCCGTCCGGCGGCGAACGCATCGACACCGAGGGCTGGACGACGGTGTTCACCCTCGGCGGGCTCACGCTGCCGGACGTCACCATCGCGCGGGAGGACTACTCCTACGAGCAGCGGCTGTCGGTCGCGCTGATGTACCTGGTGTCGCAGTTCGCGCGGCGGCTCATGCACGGCCTGGACCGGCGGCTGCCGAAGGCGATCTTCCTGGACGAGGCGTGGGCCGTCACGTCCACCCCGGAGGGGGCAAAGCTGATCCCCGAGGTGTCGCGGATGGGCCGGTCCCGCAACACCGCCCTGATCCTGGTCTCCCAGAACGCGGGCGACCTGCTGAACGAGCAGGTGACGAACTGCCTGTCCTCGGTGTTCTCCTTCCGCTCCACCGAGCGGGTGGAGGTCGGCAACGTCATGGCGCTTCTGGGGGTCGAGGCGTCCGACGAGCACAAGGCCGTGCTCCGCAACCTCGGCAACGGCGAATGCATCTTCCGTGACCTCGACGGCCGTGCGGGACGCATCGGCGTCGACCTGATCTCCGAGGAACTGCAGCGTTGGCTGGACACCAACCCGACCCGGTCGAGGCCGCGGTCGTCCGAACTCACCGTCGCGGGGGCCGAAACCGAGGAGGTCGGTCGATGAGCCCGCCCCGCCGCCGGACGTCCCGCCTGCAGCGTTCACCGGAGGCGGGGCTGGACCCGTCCGCGCTGGACGGTGCGCGGCGGCGGCGCGCGCGCAGCCGGCCGCGCACCCGCCGGTCCGCGGTCCTGTTGGCGATCATGGCGCTCCTGATGCTCAGCCCCATGACCCCGGCCGCCTCGGCGATTCCGACACCTCCCTGGTCGAACCCGAACGACGCGTGTGCGCCCGCCGACAGCCCAGCGCCCGAGCAGTACGGGACGGGCACGGACGGGCTCATCAAGCCTCCGGGCTACCCCAGCGAGCAGTTGCAGAAGACGCCCGCCGAGGACCTGACCTACTACGACCGGTACGGCACCGCGGGGCAGACCTGGTACGCGGTCGACATGGGCTGCTCGGACGCCATGGCGATGATGGGCAACGCCCTCGCCAACACCACGTTCACGCTGGTCCGGGCGATCGACCGGACGACGATCAGCGTGTACCAGTCGGCGGCGTCCGAGTCGCTGCTGAGCTGGCTGAAGGACACGGTGGACGGCGTCATCAGCGGCATCGGCGAGACGTTCAACGCCCGCTACTGGTCGTGGGTGGTGATCCTCGGGGCGATGTGGCTGGCCTGGTGGGGCCTGGTCCGGCGGCGCGCCAGCAAGGTCACCGAGGGCGTGGTGTGGATGGTCGCCGCGATGGTGGCGCTGATCTGGCTGGTCGCGCGGCCCGCGGACTTCACCACGCTCGGGACGAAGGTGTCGGAGGCGACGAGCGCGGCGTTCAACGCGGCGTTGCCGCAGAGCGACACGAAGGGCGGGGAGTGCATCCCGCGTCCGGAGGGGCGGCCGGATCCGGCCGAGTCGGCCGACCTGGACGCGACCACGCGCAACGCGAACAAGCTGTGGGTGGCGCTCGTCTGCAAGCCGTGGCTGCAGGGCGAGTTCGGCACGACGGACCCGGACGCCGAGATCGTCAAGGACAACGCCGACAAGCTGCTGTGGTCGCAGGCGGTCGGGTTGCCGGAGACGTACGGCTCCGAGGACGTCGACATGGGGGCGAAGGCGGACGCCTACAAGGAGGTCGCCGCCGACATCAAGGAGAACCATCCCGAGACCTATTCGCTGTTCCAGGGCAAGAACTGGCAGAACCGGCTGGCGGTGGCGTTCGGGGCGCTGTTCGCGGCACTGGTCGCGGGCCTGCTGATCCTGGTCATCGCGATCGCGCTGATCGTCGTGAAGATCGCGTTCCTGCTGCTGCTGGTGGCGGGGCCGATCTTCCTCGGGATCGGGATCCATCCGGGCATCGGACGGGTGATCGCGGTCCGCTGGCTCGAGTTGCTGCTGTCGATGCTGCTGAAGCAGGCGGCCCTGATCGGGGTGCTGTCGCTGCTGCTGTGGGCGTACGGGCTGATCCTCGGGGAGACGCTGCCGTGGGGCCTGCAGGTGCTGCTCATCGCACTGGTGACGGGCGCCGCGTTCGTGTACCGCAAACCGTTCCAGCATCTGTTCTCGGCGGTCGGCTATTCGGCGGTGGGCTCGCGGGACAAGAGCGAGGCGCACCTCGACAAGTCGGTCGCGGAGGCCCGCAAGAACACGACGGCGGTCGCGGGCGCGGTGGTGCCGGGCGCCGCCGGGTACCGGCTGGGCGGGCGCCGCGGCAAGGGCGACGCCGCCGCGGAGAACGGCGCGGCCGCGCAGGGCGCCGACGGGCAGGCCGCGACCGGCACGCTGACCGATCGCCGCGCGGGCGGCACGGGACCCGGCGCGGGCGAGGGCGCGTCGC